>DATGWP010000217.1:0-18212 GCA_035299425.1 Chitinophagales bacterium
CGCGGCTAAACTCGGTAGAGAATGGTTATGTGTTCCGTTTTAGCAAAGTGCGGCCTTACTTTGTGCGCTTTAGTGTAGATAAGGTTATAAGCTCGCTGGATAACGGGCCTATAATTACCATGTACCAGCCATTTACCGGTCAGTACTTTGCGAGCCCGCTACCTATTTTCGGTTTAAAATTTGGCATAACCGACCTGCTGGAGAATTATAAAATATATGGCGGTGTGCGCATACCTTTTCAGGATGGGTTGAAGAACATGGAGTATTTTATAACCTACGAGAACCTGAAAAGGCGCCTGGATAAGAAGCTGACCTTCTACCGCGGCAGCCGCAGTGGCAGCAATGCGCTGATGGATAATTTTTTGAGCGCTAACCTTCCTCCGCAGTCTACCTTTAGCATTAAAACAAATTACCTGGAACTTGATTTGAATTATGCTTTTGATGTGCTTAGCCGAGTGCTATTCCGATTTGGTTTCCGTAACGATAATATACAGGTAAAGGCTACCGATGATGCTACGCTGAAGTTTCCGAAAATTTCGAATAACTGGCTCTCGTTCCGCACCGAGTATGTGTTTGATAACTGTATAGAAGTAGCCACCAACATACGCTATGGCACAAGGTTTAAAGTGTTTGCCGAGGTGCAAAAGGATTTCCCTACAAAGAATAAAACCTATAGCAACGATTTTGACCTGCCGGTGCCGCAGTTTACCAAAACCGTGCTATCGCTGTTTGGGTTCGACCTGCGCCACTACCTGAAAGTATACAAGCAGATAATATGGGCCAACCGTATATCGGCCGGTGCATCGTTTGGCAGTGCCAAAATGATGTATTATGCCGGTGGGTTAGATAACTGGCTTACACCGCCAAGCTTTCAGAAATTTGACCTGACCACACCGGTAAACTATAACAATGGCTATGCTTTTCAAACATTGGCTACACCTATCCGCGGGTTTAAACAGGGTGCGCGCAATGGCGATAAGTTTGTAGTGTTTAACAGCGAGTTACGGGTGCCAATTTTTGCAGCGCTTATCAACGGACCTATTAAATCTGAGTTTATACGTAATTTTCAGATACTGGCTTTCTTCGATGCCGGTACTGCCTGGGAGGGTGCTACACCATGGAGCGGCAGCAACCCACTGTTTAGCGAGGTATATACCAATCCTGAAAACAACCCACAGGTGATTGTAAAACTACAGCGCTATAAAAACCCGGTGATATTCGGCTTTGGCCCCGGTGTAAGAACTTCTTTCCTGAGTTACTTCCTCCGCTTTGATACTGCCTGGGGATACGATACCGGTCAGGTATCTAAAAAGCCGGCGTTCTACTTCTCGTTTGGTACTGATTTTTAAGCATTGAATTTTCTTTCCGGCACATCATTAGCAATAATTGCTAATGATGAATAATCTTTACTGTTTTATGCCTGTTACCGGCAACTGTTAACCGCAGGCAATAAGCACCCGCAGCAATGCTTTCAAGGTTGAGCATTGCATTTTTATCAAAAAAATTTTGTCGCCATATCGTTTTACCGCAAAGGTCTATCAACTCGGCGCTTTCGATATCCACCTCGGCGTTCATCATCAAAGAGTTACCGGCAGGGTTCGGATAGACGTTTAAACCAAATGATGCTGGCTCCTCAATAAAGGTCGCCATGGGGTTTTGGGTTATATACAATCCCATGGTTGAGTCTGGCTCAACGCGCTGTCCATTTTTGAAAACAACTTTTTTCACCTTACTGTACTCTAACAAAATATTGGGGGTGTTGGGTTGGTACCAGCGATAATATAAACCCTCGTAAAACAGCGAGTCATTTGGGTTGTTAGGAATGTCGTAGCGGTAAAAATCATGAACCCTTACGCGCAATACATTTGTATAAATAATACCAGGTAGCATTAGCGTGCCGTAAGCATCTGCTTTAACCTCCAGCTTACCATGTATCGTATTATACCAATCGTAGAAAGTATCGGTAAAGTGGTCAGCATATGTAAAAGGGAAAGTAAGCAGTTTGTGCGGGTCGATAAATGAACTGCTTTGTCCAAAATCTGCACTACCATAAAACTCAAACTTTGTGCTATCTACATATGTATAAGCATAAGCGGGTCCCGGTGGCTCATAAATACCAACGGCCCTGTTAACAACAGGTGTATAGTCGGCATAATAAAAAGAAGTATCGGCCCTAACGGTGTGCTGGGTGTAGGTAATACCTGATGTAGTGTCTAATGCTGTAAAATCCCAGATTACGCTATCGCCATATCCGCCGGGACTAAAATTAAATGCCACCGTATTAGCAGCTATTAAGTAAACAGATTTGGTACCTAAAGGTGTAATGACATTGCTGTTAATTACAGGTTGCGCAAAAGCGCAGGCCACAGTAAATAGAAAAGCAGAAAGTATTAAGCATTTCATTTTTCACAGGTTATAATTAAATATGAATATATATTAATAATAACCTGTAAAAGTTAATCATGCCTGTTTCATCACGAATTTGACAGTATTGTGACAAAACCGCAACGGTTGGTTATAAACTATAAGGGTTCTACCAGCGTATAAGCGCGCTGGCCCACATAAAGCCAGAGCCAAAGGCGGCTATAGCTATCAGGTCGCCATCTTTTACCCTACCGGCTTCCCATGCTTCGCACAGGGCAATAGGAATAGAAGCGGCAGTGGTATTGCCAAACCTGTCTATGTTGCTTACTACCTTCTCATCGGGCAGGTTCATTTCTTTTTGCACCTGTACGGTAATGCGGGCATTAGCCTGGTGAGGTATCAGCAAGTCAACATCGCTGTCGCCGAGGTTACACTCGGTTAATGCTTCGCGGATAACCTCGGGAAAATACTTGATAGCGTTTACAAACACCAGTTTGCCGTTCATGTGTGGCAGCAGTTCGCCCTTCTCGAGCATATCAGGTGTAAACCTCTCTTTGCGGCGGCTGCCGGGGTGCTCCAGAAAAAGCTCTTCGGCAAAGTGCCCATCGCTATGCAGCTTGGTGGTTAATATTCCTTTGTTCTCTTCGGTGGTAGCCTCCAGCACTACAGCACCCGCACCATCGCCGAATATCACAGCCATGTTGCGGCCGCGGTCGCTTTTTTCAAATACGTTGCTTTGCACCTCGCTGCCTATTACCAGGGCATTTTTATACATGCCGGTTTTAATAAACTGGTCGGCTACGCTTAGAGCATAAATAAAACCCGAGCATTGCGCTTTTACATCGAAGGCCGGAATGTTGCGAAAGGGCAGGCTGCGCTGCACCAATACACCCGAGCCCGGAAAGTTATAATCTGAGCTAAGGGTAGCCATTACTATCAGGTCAATATCTTCAGGCTTTTTGCCGGCACGCTCCAGCGCCTGCTCGCAGGCTTTGGTAGCCATGCTGGATACACTATCCACTCCCTCTTTAAAAAAACGTCTTTCTTTTATACCAGTGCGTTCTATAATCCATTCATCACTGGTGTCCATCTCTTTCGATAGGTCTTCATTGGTAACCACTGTTTCGGGCACATACATGCCCACACCGGTTATTTTGCTATGAAACATACGGGTATTTTAAGGTTAAGTTAACGGACAAGCCAGCAGGGTATTGCAAGTATGGCCCATTAACCTTTATTATTTTGCTTCGGCCAGGTACTTAGCAGGCTCCTTTACAAATTCAGCTTTGCACTCTTTAGAGCAAAAGCCATATAGTTTGCCATCGTGCGATGCAGTATCGGCAATGCTGCCTTCGGCTACATCCATACCGCATACAAAATCTTTAGGGGTCGAGAGGTCGGCTACCTTTACGTTTACTGTAGCAGCCTCTTCCGCAGGAGCCATTTCAGTTTGCGTGGTAGTAGTGGTTTCTTCAGTTTTTTGCTCTGCCTTTTGGTTGCAGGCTGTAAGCGCCAATACGGTTAATACCTGGGCTGTAAAAAGTAATTTCTTCATGGTTTGTCAGTTTAGCTTCAAAAGCTAATGTAAGCGGAAAAGGTGAAATAGGAAATTTGGTTTGTTAACCTACAATATCCATTTTGCAATAAGCAGAAACGCGAAGGAGGGCCTTCGCGTTTCTGTTTTCTGTATTCAAGTCCCCTTTAGGGGATTTAGGGGCATTTACTCCACCGTTACACTCTTCGCCAGGTTACGTGGCTGATCTACATTGCAACCGCGCAATACGGCTATGTGGTAGCTTAGTAGTTGCAATGGTATGGTAGATAACAGTGGCTCCAGGTATTCCATCGTTTCAGGTATCTCGATAACGTAGTCCGCCATTTTACGCACTTTATCGTCGCCTTCGGTTACTATGGCTATAATCTTGCCTTTGCGGGCCTTAACCTCTTGTATGTTGCTTATTACCTTATCGTAGGTGCTGTTTTTGGTAGCAATTACCACTACCGGCATTTCGGCATCTATCAGGGCTATAGGGCCGTGTTTCATTTCGGCGGCAGGGTAACCCTCGGCGTGTATGTAGCTAATCTCTTTCAGTTTCAATGCACCTTCCAGCGCTACCGGGAACTGGTAGCCGCGGCCCAGGTACAGGAAGTTTTTGGCATCCTTAAATACTTCGGCCAGTTCCTTAACCTGCGCTTCACAGGCCATTGTTTTTTGCACTTTGTCAGGTATCAGTTCCAGCTCGGCAAAAGCGTTGCGCAATTGTTGCTTGGTGGCCTTACCACGTATTTCGGCAAAACCAAATGCCCATAATGTAAGTATGGCTACCTGTGATGTAAATGCTTTAGTACTGGCTACACCAATCTCCGGCCCTGCATGGGTGTAAGCGCCGGCGTGCGAAGTGCGCGGAATAGATGAACCCACCACATTGCACAAACCAAATATGGTTGCTCCTTTTTCTTTGGCCAGTTCGATAGCCGCTAAGGTATCGGCAGTTTCGCCCGATTGCGAAATAGCAATTACCAAATCATCTTCGTTAACCACCGGGTTGCGGTAGCGGAACTCAGAGGCATACTCCACCTCTACCGGTATGCGGGCAATATCTTCAAACAGGTACTCGCCTACCAGGCCGGCGTGCCACGATGTACCGCAACCTACTATAATAATACGCTTAAGGTTCTTTATTTTCCCCTCATGCTCCTTTAAACTGCGCATGGCAAACATGCCTGTGTGAGGGTCGAAACGGCCGCGCAGCGAATCGTAAATAGACCTTGGCTGCTCGTGTATCTCCTTAAGCATAAAATGCTCGTAACCGCCTTTCTCGATAGTTTCGAGGTTCATCTCCAGCGTTTGTATGTAGGGCGTATGCTCTACATTGCCCAGTGTTTTTATCGATAGCTTACCATCTATTACCGAGGCTATCTCGTTATCATCCAGGTAGGTTACATCTTTGGTATATTCTATAATGGGGGTAGCATCGCTGGCCATAAAATACTCGCCATCTTTACCTATGCCCACTACCAGCGGCGAGCCTTTGCGCGCACCTATCATTTTGGCCGGGTCGTTTTTGCTTATAATTACAATAGCATAAGCGCCTATTACTTCGTTCAGCGCGAGACGTACAGCTTCATCCAGTGTAGCACCGGTGTTCTGCTGTACATCTTCAATTAAGTGTACCAGCACTTCGGTATCGGTATCGCTGGCAAACTTGTGCCCACGGTTGGTCAGCTCTTCTTTAAGCGATGCGTAGTTCTCTATAATACCATTGTGTATTATAGCTATATCGCCGGTTTGCGACAGGTGCGGGTGCGAGTTTACATCGTTAGGCTCGCCGTGCGTAGCCCAGCGTGTGTGGCCCATGCCCAGGTGGCTGTGTGTTTCTTTATTGCCTACGGCAGTTTCAAGGTCCGATACTTTGCCCTTGCACTTGTATACATTCAGGTTGCCGTTTAGCAAAGCTACACCGGCACTGTCGTAGCCACGGTACTCAAGTCTCTTTAGTCCTTTTATAAGTATGGGGTATGCCTCGCGGGGCCCGATATATGCAACAATGCCGCACATAAGCTGATTTTTTTGTTTTAGTTTTTAAATATACAGGATAAACAGATTGCCCGGTAACCGGATGTTCATGTAGTCCATTCATCCATCATTCCAATTTTCCGCTCTACAATTTTGTATACGTTACAACTAAGGTTATCTGGTAGTTTTTATCGGTAGAAGAGTTGGACAGCACCACCCGCTCTGAGTTAAAGGTGGGCGATATTATCTCTACATAAAAACCCTTGTTAGGATAAATACCCCTGATAAGTTTTTGAAAATAACGCTTTATATTAAACCGGTAGCGGTTAATAGTAACCCCATTTACATTTTCGGCTGTGCGCACACCGCCAAAGCCCGTACCTGTTACATCATCTTCCAGTTGTATGGTTTGGCCGGCATCATCTATACGGTACAGGTTAAGCACTGTAGGCGCTATGTAGGTAGTATCGCCAAATCCATTGCTTTGCGATAGTATAATTTCGGCCTTATTAATAGCAATGTTTTTAGGCAGCGAGTCCAGGTCTTTAATAAGTAGCTTTCCCTTTACGCCCACACCGCCCTGCAGGTACACCTTCTCCTCTCCTGCCGGGTTAGGGTTGGTAACCGAGGTATTAACCGGTGCACCGGTATACACGTTATCGAAGTGGTTGATACGCACACCCGATAGCGGGAAACGGTAGCTTAGTGAATCTGTTTCTACACCACCGGTATTGCTTTTGTAATACAGCACGATAGAAGAAATAGAAGATGCAAGGTCAAGGTACACCAGCCCATTGCCGGTAGTAGCCGAGCCGGTAGTAAGGTAAAAGCCCTTGAAAGTGCCAAGAAAAGAAGAGTTATCGCGCAATACAAGCGACGAATCGGCAGTCAGCAATTTATTGCCAAAGGCATCGGTAAGTTTAATACGCAGGTGTGGTGCCAGGGTCCCGTATTGTGTTTTTACACTATCGGTAAGCTTAGGCGTAAAACCCGTAAGCGTACCTATGGCCGGTACCTGCACGGCAAAGGCATCGTTGGTTTTGTAGGTAGTAGTATCGTTAATGCTCTGTGCCAACTCAAATACTGATATATCTACCGGTTGGTCAAATTTGCCATACAAGCCGCTATAGCGCACTATTAGTACAGCCGAGTCTAATATTGGGTTCTGCCCAAAGTAAACGTTGTTGCTGGTAAGTAAGAACTGCGAATAAAGCCCTGCGTATGTATTGCCAAAAGCCGGGTCGGCCAGGCTGCCCAACAGGCCTACTGTCACACCATTGGCCTTTAGTGGCACTTCATACTGCGAAAACGCAGTCATCTGCAAGGTATCTTTAGCCAGGTTAAGGTCATCTTCGCTGGTTAGCAGGTTGTTGTCCTCTATCAGCGGCTCCTTACAGCCCGTTAAATAAAATAAGCACCAGCAGAATACTACTGGTGCTATTATAAAGGTGAGTTTCTTTTTCAATTTCAAGCTACGTGTTAAGGCGCAAATAAAACAATAATCACCTCAAACGCTTAGTTCGCCAGAATATTTTGGTAGAACTTGTTTAGCATATTCAACGGATCCTCTTCGTCGCTGTGCATTTTCAGCACCTGCTTGCCCTTGCTTTTCTTCAGGTGGCTGGTTACTTTTTCATCCAATGCATCGCCTACTACAAGGCCATCGGCAAACTGCACACCGCCAATGTTAAGGCTGGTGTTATCGCCTTCTTTGAAAAACTCAAGGTGTTTTTTCAGGATATCTTCGCTGATAGCCAGTTTGGTAGTAAAATCGTTCTTTAGTTTATCTTTAAACTCGTTTTTAGCTACTGAGTAAACTACCTTGGTATTGGTGAAAATAGGATCGTCTTTGTAAGTAGTTTTCAGATACATAGGTATCAGACTGGTCATCCAGCCAAAGCAGTGGATGATATCCGGTGCCCAGCCAAACTTGCGAACGGTTTCCAAAGCACCCTTGCAGAAGAAAATCATACGGTCGCTGTTGTCGTCGAAGAACTTGTTGTTCTCATCGTGGAAAACCAGCTTACGCTTAAAGAAATCTTCATTATCAAGGAAATATACCTGAAGGCGTGCGCCCGGCAGCGATGCTACTTTAATAACCAAAGGATAATCCTCATCGTTTATAATTACATTGATACCTGAAAGACGAACTACTTCGTGCAAACGGTGCCTTCTTTCGTTAATGGTTCCAAACTTTGGCATCAACACGCGTATCTCTAAACCCTGCTCTTGCATAAACCGTGGAAGTTCATTGGCTATTTTAGATGCTTCGGTAAGCGCCAAATAAGGATCCATTTCCTGAGTAACGATAAGAATTCTCTTTTTTTCCATATTATTGATTTGGTTTGAGTTAGAAAGTGAAGAATTTGATTGGAGTGCAAAGATAATAATAAAATATCGTAATAACCCAAAACAAAGTGCCACAATACTGTTAAGCACTGCCAATTATGCTCATTTTTAAGAAAATACAAGACCTGCAAAAATATTTACAAAGTGCTGATAATAAGCCATTAACACAAGGTTTTGTGCCCACCATGGGCGCCCTGCATGCGGGCCATCTCTCATTAATTTCTAAGAGTAAGACCAGCTGCCGGCTTACGGTTTGCAGCATATTTGTTAACCCTACCCAGTTTAACGATAAAACCGACTTTGATAAGTACCCCAATACCATTGATAGTGACATAGTTATGCTAAGTCAGGCGGGCTGCGATGTGCTCTTTTTGCCATCGGTTAAAGAGATGTACCCACAAGGACTTATTGACGCTACGCCTGTTGACTTCGGCTACATGGCCCAAACCCTGGAGGGCGAACACCGCCCCGGCCACTTTGGGGGCATGGCGCAGGTGGTAGAGCGGCTG
Source organism: Chitinophagales bacterium (assembly GCA_035299425.1). Taxonomy (GTDB): domain Bacteria; phylum Bacteroidota; class Bacteroidia; order Chitinophagales; family LD1; genus Bog-950. The sequence continues at coordinate 8,740 of DATGWP010000217.1, forward strand.
CTGCGCATAGTAAAGCCCGATAAGCTATACATGGGCCAAAAGGACTACCAACAGCAACTAATTGTAAGCCAGCTTATTAAAAAGCGCCGCCTGAACACCCAACTGGTAATGAGCCCTACCGAGCGCGAAAAAGACGGCCTGGCTATGAGCAGCCGGAACGTGCGGCTGGATACAAAAGCGAGGGCTTTATCGGTAGAGCTATCGAAAACATTAAAGACGGCCAAGCGCGAAATTAGAAATACGAAATACGAAGTAAATACAATAATACAACGGGGTAGCGCACACCTGCAAAACATACCCGGTATAGACCTGGAGTATTTTGAAATACGCAATGCCGAGACACTAAAGCCCGTAACCAACAAAAAAGAAAAGATGGTGGCGCTGGTGGCTGCAAAGATTGGGGGAGTGAGGTTGATAGATAATATGGTGCTGTAGTCTGTTCAAATAAAAAGAGTTTCATCGCGAAGCCTTTTCATATAGTACTACACTTTTGTCATGTTGAACGAGGCCTTGCGAAGTGAAACATCTTGTACTCAATTACAACCGCCCCAACCACTCATTCCCTGCATCATACACCACCAACCACTCCTTCAGTTGCCTTTTCCGTTCATCATCTAACACCGGCAGCAACGCATTAAAATCAATTTCATTTTTGGCTGTATGGCTTTTGGCTTTATAAAGCAAAGCTATTATAGGCTCAAGCACCGGTAGCCCGCTTACATCCACACCCATTTTTGCTAACGGGTAAGTTATACGATTATCTTTTCTGAAAATCCAGTTCTTGTCATCTGCTTCATTTAATACAAATTCGGTGCGCCATTTATCATCGCCATGTTTGCGTGCCCAAATGCCATGCATTGGCAGTTGTATTTCAAAATCGCCCCACTCGTGCAATACACCCTCGTGCGCTATTTTAAATTCCCAACCGGGTAGTTGCTGTTTTAGTTTAAGCTGGTCGCCGCGCAACAAGGCAATATCCATATCGTGGTGCTCGCGGATGTACTGGTTTTTAAATACCTCTAACGCCCAGCCACCGGCTATATACCAGTTAAAGGTTAGGTGCTTTAATTCGGCAATTATTTCGGTTGGTGTGGTAGAATAAAAAGCAGACATTAAGTGCAATATAATGATGGTCTGCTTTCTGCCAGCCGTTTCACCAAAACTTATATTCGATTGCAATAATTGAATCGTCTATTACTTCGTGGTAGCTGCTAAAATTGGCGAGGTAAGGTTGATATATAATATGGTGGTGTAAATCATAAAGGTTTTGTGTCGCTATCATAATTCTCTACAGCTTGTTTTAGGCGCCTTGTTATACGCTTACGTATGTTACGGGGCCAAACCACTCTAACCGCTTCACCAAAACCAAGTATTTCTTTTTCCAGTTCAAAGTTGGGTATTACAAATAGCGATAGCACAACACCATCGGGCCTTTGCTCTTCTACCCGTTGTGAATGGTGAATGGGCTTGGATATAATATAGGGTGCATTATCGCGGTTTACAAACAGGCGTATATAATGTGGTGGCGTGCCCTCGTTAACGGTAACCCCTACTACATCTTTATAATAAGTAGCTGCATTAAAATCGGGGTTGCGGTAGTAGGTAATACTTTTCTCAAATTTTATTTCCTGTATCCGGTCAAGTGCAAAATTTACAATAGGCGACTTCTTGCCTTTCACCCCAATCACAAACCACCGGTTTCTAAACTCCTTTAATAACCACGGGTGAAAAACCACCCAATTACCACTGCGCGATTTATACGACTGATACAAAATCTGCAGCGTTTGTTTTGCTTGTATGGCCTTATATAAGGTATCCAGGTATTCAAGCCCTTTCAGGTTCTCGTTCTTCTCAAAATCTATTATAGCGTGCTGGTTGCTTTTCTCGGTATAGATTTTATCCTCCAATTTGCTTACTACTCCATTCAATCCCTGAAAGTGATTAAACCCTTTAAACTGCTTTAGTACGTCTACGGCTTCTGATATAGTATGCAAATCCTGCGTGCTAAGCGGTATATTGGTAATAGTGTAGGCAGGGTCTTCGTAAGTGTAGTACTTTTTAGAGGTGATAATAATAGGTGCATTATAGCCTAATTTATCGCTACGCATAAGGGCTAAATCTGCGCGTATAGTCCGCAGGCTTACATCTTTATTGCTCCCTTCATATTCATATAAGGCCTGGCTGCAGGCTTCTATTAAATCCTCAATAGTCCATTTGCGGTAGTGGTTCTGCAAACACTTATCAATGGTTTTAATGCGTATAAGGGCGTTTTTATTTAGTGGCATAAAAGAAAATTATAAAATAATTTGAACTGTGCAAAATGGCTGCACAGTTGGCATACTACTTTGCACTATAATTCATTTATATGCTGTTAACCATAACCACTACCCGTTATCCCGCCACCGACTTAAGCTACATGCTGCACAAGCATCCGGCAAAACTGCAAACCATAGACCTACCGAAAGGGCAGGCCCACATTTTCTACCCTGAGGTATCGGATGAGCGCTGCACTATAGCTATGGTTGTTGAACTTGACCCTGTGGCGCTGGTGCGTAGCAGCAATCCGCAGGGCGATGCTTTTGCGCTGGAACAATATGTAAACGACAGGCCTTATGCCGCTTCTTCGTTTATGAGTGCCGCCATTGCTAAAGCATTTTCATCGGCCATGAACGGGCGCTGTAAGGATAAGCCTGAACTGGTAGACATACCCATGCCCTTTGAGGTTAAACTGGCGGTAGTACCCGTAAGAGGTGGTGAACAGATACTTAAATATGCACTGGAACCGCTGGGCTATACCGTTAAAGCCGAACGGCACGAACTGGATACTGTATTTACCGGTTGGGGCGAAAGCCGCTATTATACGGTTACCTTAACCAACACCTGCCGCCTTAGCGACCTGCTATCGCACCTCTACGTGCTTATACCCGTGTTTGATAACAGCAAACACTACTGGGTAAGCGATGGAGAGGTAGAAAAATTGCTGGAGAAGGGTGAGGGTTGGTTGGCAACACACCCGGCAAAGGACATGATAACAAGACGGTATCTTAAAAATATGAGCGGCCTTACTAAAATGGCGCTTAACCGCCTGCTTACGGAGGATGCACCTACCCCGGATGATGAACACGAGGAGCCGGTAAGTGAAGAAAAAATACGCCTGCACGACCATCGGTTAGAAACTGTAAAGCAGGAATTGCTTTTAACCGGTGCCAAACGCATTCTTGACCTGGGCTGCGGTGAAGGGAAATTGCTAAAACTATTACTGGCAGAAAAGCAATTTGAGTTTATACTGGGTATGGATGTATCGCTTCGGGCATTAGAGATAGCTAAAGAAAGACTAAACCTTGAAAAGCTATCTTCAAAATACAGAGCCCGTATTGAATTAATACAAAGTGCCCTTACCTACCGCGACCAACGCTTATGCGGCTATGATGCAGCAGCACTGGTGGAAGTAATTGAACACCTGGATGAAAGCAGGCTACAAGCGCTTACGGGTAATGTGTTTGGGTTTGCCCGGCCAGAATATGTAATCATAACTACTCCCAACAGAGAGTATAATGTTTTGTTTGAAAGCATGCCCGAGGGTAAATTGCGCCACAGCGACCACCGCTTTGAGTGGACACGCACTGAATTTGAAACGTGGGCTAACACTATTGCCGGCAACCATGGTTACACGGTAACTTTTAAACCCGTTGGCCCCTTAAACGAAACACTCGGAGCTCCAACACAAATGGCGATTTTTAAAATAGTTGATTAAAATTAAAGATAAATCCAACTGTGCAAATTGCCTGCACAGTTGGATTACACATTTGCGACCATAATTTAAATCAATATGGAATTAAGAATACCCGAATTATCATTAGTACTGCTTATAGGTGCTTCAGGCGCGGGCAAAAGTTCGTTTGCCCGCCGCGTTTTTAAACCTACAGAGGTGGTTTCGTCCGACTACTGCCGGGCGCTGATAAGCGATGACGAAAATAATATGGAAACTACCGACGAGGCTTTTGAACTGGCAGAATATATAGTGCGCAAGCGCTTAAAAAACGGCATGCTCACCGTACTGGATGCTACCAATGTGCAACCGGCATACCGCAAGCGCTGGGTTCAAATGGCCCGCGAGTATCATGCCTTACCGGTTGCGATAGTATTAGACATGCCCGAAAAGCTTTGCATAGAACGCACCCGCCAGCGTACCGACCGTAACCTAAGTGCGCGTGTTATAAATACCCACGTGCGCCAGTTGCATCAATCAATGCGCAAGCTTAAAGAGGAAGGTTTCAGACACATACACACACTGCGCACCGAAGAGGAAGTAAATAACATAACAGGTGTACAACGCGATGCGTTGTACAATAACAAAAAACATGTTACCGGGCCATTTGATATAATAGGCGATATACACGGCTGCTACGAAGAACTATGTTTACTGCTTGACCAACTTGGTTACAGCGTTGAAAAAACAGATACCGGTTATGGCGTGCAGGTAACTCCACCGGTTGGGCGCACGGCTGTTTTCCTTGGCGATTTAGTAGACCGTGGCCCCGATAGCCCTTCGGTTTTACGTTTGGTTATGAGTATGGTTAAAGCCGGCAATGCATGGTGCGTGCCCGGCAACCACGATGCAAAACTGCTTAAATACCTATTGGGCAAAAATGTGCAGCTAAAACATGGCCTTGAAAAAACTGTAGAGCAAATTAAAAACGAACCCGCAGATTTTATAGAAGACCTTAAAAATTTTCTTGATAAGCTGGTAAGCCATTATGTGTTTGACGGAGGACGGCTGGTGGTGGCCCACGCCGGATTAAAAGAAGAGATGCAGGGCCGTGGCTCCGGCGCAGTGCGCTCATTTTGTATGTATGGTGAAACTACCGGTGAAACTGATGAATTTGGTTTGCCGGTGCGCTACAATTGGGCACTGGAATACAAAGGCAAAGCTATGGTAGTATACGGCCACACACCCGTACCCGAACCAGATTGGCTTAACAGGACTATAGATATAGATACCGGTTGTGTGTTTGGCGGTAAACTTACAGCCTTACGCTACCCCGAGCGCGAACTGGTAGATGTACCTGCGTTGCAACAATACTGCGTGCCGTCTAAACCCTTATTTATAGAACCGGTACGAAAAGAAACCGCTGAGGGCGGTAATGCAATTGATATAGAAGACGTAACCGGCAAACAGGTAATACATACCCGCTATGCAGGTAACGTTGTAATACGCGCCGAGCAAACAGCGCCCGCTCTTGAGTTAATGAGCCGCTTTTCTATAAATCCTGAATGGCTGATATACTTGCCGCCCACTATGTCGCCGGCAGAAACAAGCCCGCTGCATGGTATACTTGAACACCCGGCAGAAGCATTTGCTTACTATACCAAACAGGGTGTAACACAAGTAGTATGCGAAGAAAAGCACATGGGTTCGCGCGCTGTAGTAATTGTATGTAAAGATGAAACCGTAGCGCGCAAAAAATTCGGCAGCACTACCCGCGGTTTAGGTGTTTGCTATACCCGTACAGGCAGAAGTTACTTTAACAACGAAGCTATCGAAGCTGCTTTTATAGAACGCGTAAACATAGCTCTTACTAATACCGATTTCTGGAACCGGTTTGAAACCAACTGGGTTTGCCTGGATGCTGAACTAATGCCCTGGAGCGATAAAGCCTTAAGCCTTATAAAGGACCAGTACGCATCAGTAGGCACTGCCGCTTTACATACTTTGGAAGAAACACTGTCGGTTATGCAGAAAGCATCGGCTAATCTGCCACAGTTAAATCCGATGGTTGAACGATATACAACCCGCAGTAAAATGGTACAGGATTATACAGCTGCTTACAGGCAATATTGCCGCGAGGTAAACTCACTGGATGATTACAAGCTGGCACCATTCCACATACTGGCTACCGAAGGCAAAACATACTTCGATAAATCGCACGAATGGCACATGCAGCAGATTGCCACTATATGCGCTGCCGATGAAAAAATGCTGCTGGCAACGCCGTATAGAGTAGTTGACCTAAACAGCAACGGGCAAATGGAAGATGCTATAGCCTGGTGGAACAATTTAACCGCTAATGGCGGCGAGGGAATAGTAGTTAAGCCTTACCAGTTTGTGGTAAAAGGTAAAGCAGGTTTAGTGCAGCCTGCCATAAAAATACGGGGTAGGGAATACCTGCGCATTATCTACGGCCCGGAATACACCGCACCTGAAAACATGGAGCGGTTAAAAAAACGGGGCGTAAGTGCTAAGCGCACGCTGGCTGCAAAAGAATTCGCCCTGGGTGCCGAAGCGCTGGAAAAATTTGTAGCCAACGAACCACTGCGAACTGTTCACCAATGTGTATTTGCAATACTGGCATTAGAAACAGAAGCTATTGATCCACGCCTTTAGCCAGCATGCCCTGTATTATAGCAGGGCATGCTACTTTTCTAATGGGTCCTCGGATGTATAAAAACATTTGAGCAAGGCCTGCATGGAAGGCTATCGACTGAGACGGATCTTAAGCATACTTCAAATAATTATTGCGCTACCTGGAAACTGACAGATGAACAATTTTCAATGTATCATCATTAAGCGATACAACTCTCAGCCTCGCCTTCTGCCAGCCTTTGCCCCAAAACTTGTATTCAATTGCAATGGTAGAATTATCTACAGCTTCCCATTTCCCGGGATAGTTCTTATAAATAACAGGCGGTGTGCCGCACCAGCTTTCATTTTGGCGCTTTACCATTTTGCCATTTGCACGAAATGCCATACCCGCTTCATCCTTTTTAAAAGAATTTGCTTTTACATACACGCCCACATACTCGCTATTCCACAATTCAGAATTATTATACACCCAAAGTCCTTTTATGTTGACCTTACTCTCTACCGGGGCAGAAATAAACAGTACAACAATAAAAGCAGGTAGCAGCAATTTCATATAACTGCTGAAGTTAATGAAATTGAAAGACTACTGCAACTGCGTTAGCAGCCACCGCACCGAAAACTCGGTAATAGTTAGTTGTCGCACCTCGGCTGTATCGGCGGTAAGTTCCGCTTTTATGGCTTCCAGCTCGGCCCTGCGGCTGTTGCGGTTGGCGGTATCGGTGTGAAGGTACCGCATATACAAATTATTTATCCATGCATACGATTGGTAATAGCTACCCTGGTTGGCTTTTATCATGCGGCTTATATTATTGCATTCGTTTACAGCAAGGTCGTGGTGCTTACGAATTATAAAGGCAATTAAATAAACCATTCGGAGCGTAAGGTGCTGCGGCTCGGTAAGCTGCGCCGTAGGTGGCAACGCCGCCAGTGCTTCATCGGCCTGGCCCAAAAACAGGTGGCAGTATACTTTGCCGACCAGTGTGGCTATATATTGTCGTCCGTTTTTAATTTCTTTTTCGTGCTCATTATAAAAAGCAATACCCTCCTGGTACCTACCGGTATTCACTTTGTTGCATACAAAATTCTGCAGCGTGGCAGGGGCAATACTCAGTTGGTGGGCCAGGGCTATATCTATGCTTTCGCGCAGGCACTTATCGGCCTCCTCAAACTCGCTTACCAGTATATGTTCTTTGGCTATATTATTAAGTGAAGCCAGCTGCGATTGAATTTTACCAAACTCATTTGCATAGGCATCGCTTTTTTCTATTTCGAGCATACGCTGCATTACCTTTATGCGCTCGCCCCTTTGGGTTTGGTAAGCATGTTTTTTTAATATGAGGTATTCTTCCAGCATATCGCCTTCGGCACCTTCGCTTAAATCGAGCAGCGTAAGGGGTGGCGTACGTTTGTCGGCATCGTTGTCCTCTACCACACCGGTTATAGATGTCAGCGTATTATCCAGGTAGGCGGCGCGTGCCTCCATCTCTCTAAGCTGGTAGCGCCATGCCCGCATTTGCTCTTTGCGCCAACTGGCCAGCATGTTCTTTTGCGCCGTTACATTTTCAGCTGTCTTAGGCAGGTTATATATCATCCACAGGCTTTTAAGTGCCTGCATTTGCGCACCGTCGTCGGGTTTAATATATCCTTTAGCATTTTCTATAAACCGATCAATTTCTGCACCAAAGGCATTGTTTATTTTCCGGTCAAAAAAACTGCGGCTAAGCCAGTAATTGTAAGTGCTCTTATGCTGTTTAATGTACTCTTTAAAAGTGCGGTCAATCAAAAAATCATACAGCACTTCATTCAGCAAGCGTAACTCATTGCGCAGTAAATAGCTTTTATCGGTTGTGTAATTTTTATTGTAAATAATCCTGAACAATTCGTCGTTGGCAGGGGTACTACTAAGCTTACGATACTTTTTAAGCTCCTTATATAAGAGCTGTAGCGTTTTACGTTTTTCGCCCGCAATAAGCTTATCCATTTCAGCAACTTCACGGTCGTTTAGTGCGCGCAATAGTTCCAGGGTTCTCATGCTGCAAAAGTAGTATTGTGTTTTACACTTGTAAATTTAACATCGCCATGTGTTTATCACATTTTCCAGATACTATAATTCATTTAAATAACTGATTTTAAATAATTTAAACAATAATATTTATGCAATAAAGCCCTTGGGACCAAATGAAATTTCATCACAACTTGTGATATTTCGCTTTCCGGACTGATGGGTGCGCCCATAGATTTGGCGGCACAAAACATAACCCCGGTATGAAAAAAACAGCCACCAAAGCTACCCTGCTTTTAGCAATTATTCTTCAATCCATTATCGCGTTTTCGCAGGCCCCGCAGCTTATGAATTACCAGGCGGTAGTTCGCAATAGCGCGGGTAACCCGCTGGTTTCGGGCACGGTAAAACTGCGCTTTACCATACACGACCAACAGGCCAATGGCACGGTCGTTTTTACCGAAACGCAGACTGCTACCACCAACCAGTTTGGTTTGGTAAATGTGCAGATAGGGGCAGTAAGCAGTGTAGCCACTATCAGCTGGGGTACCGGGGCTAAATTTTTGCAGGTAGAGCTGGATATAAATAACAACGGTGTGTTTACCGATATGGGCGTATCGCAACTAATTAGTGTGCCGTATGCCTTGTTTGCGGCTAACAGTGCCTCAGGGCCACAGGGCCCAACCGGTGCTGCCGGTAGCACCGGCACAACAGGACCTACAGGGCCTACCGGCTCGGGCGGTGGTGCTACGGGACCTACAGGGGCCACCGGTGCACAAGGGAATACAGGACCAACCGGTTTACAAGGTAACACAGGAACTGCCGGTGCTACAGGATTACAGGGTAGCACAGGCGCTACCGGTGCACAAGGCGAAGCAGGACCAACCGGGCCGCAGGGAGAAACCGGTCCGCAAGGAATACAAGGTGCACAGGGGAACACCGGTGCACAAGGTGAGGCAGGACCAACAGGACCACAAGGTGAAACCGGTCCGCAAGGTATACAAGGGGCACAAGGCAACACCGGTGCACAAGGCGAGGCAGGACCAACAGGGCCTCAGGGAGAAACAGGACCACAAGGCTTGCAAGGGGCACAGGGCAACACCGGTG
>DATGWP010000218.1:0-2609 GCA_035299425.1 Chitinophagales bacterium
GGTAAACAGGGTTGCGCACCACGCGCGGGGTTACATCTTCGCAAGTGCCCTGTGCAAATACGCCTATATATTCTGAGTTACCTTTTTCTATAAAATGCTTCTCCATATAATCAGCAGCATAACCCTTGTTGTCACCGCACAATTTATGGTTAGTGTTAGGCAGGTTGGTTGGGTGTACGCCATACCAGTTAATGCTGCCCATTTCCTTACCATCTTCGGCTACTACCTTCAGCAAGGTCATTTCATGGTCCAGCGCTTTGTTACGGTCTTTATCTGCTACTTTGGGGTTTACCTCAGGGTTCAGGTTGTAGGCATCCAGCGAGCGCTGAAAAGCCACGTCCTTATCACTTTCCATCATACCGGTGTTCCATTTCAGGCTGGCGTTTTTCAGGTTACCTTCGGCTTTCAGTATGGCCTCTACTATACCATCCACTATCTTTTTGTATATCTCCATTACAAAGCCCGGCGTGCTCAGGTTATACAGGCCGTAGTAAGAATAACCACTCGGGCCGCTGTGCGTGTGCTGGGCCGTAAGCATAAGGTTATCTTCGTCATACTTCAAATCAGGGTTATGGCGCTCCAGGTATTTAAGCACACCTTTCTTTATAGCTATTGTTATAAAGCCCAATTCGCAGTTTACAAAGCATACTTTGCGGTTAGTTGTTTTATCAATAAAAATAAATGCACGGGCCGATAGCGGGGTCTCAATCTCCTCCATGGTGTTGTAGTGTATGCCATACCCCAACAAACCAGCGCCTTTCTTAAATGCGGTAATATCTCCCTTGCCTGTCCCTGCTAAATACATCGTAACTATTGATTTTAATGGTGGGTAACCCGTAATTTGAAGGCTATAAAATTACTCCAGCCCTCAGTCATTTCCTAAGAATGCATTAATTAAATTTTGTTATGGCTTAAACGTAAGTTTCGCTGACAAACACACCAAATAATTTTGCATGTTTGCTTACGTAAAGAAAACGATTGAAGATGGAAAAGATTTTAGTAGCTAACAGAGGTGAGATTGCCCTGCGTGTAATGAAAAGCGCCCGTGAGATGGGCATTAAAACGGTGGCTGTATACTCTGAGGCCGACCGCAATGCCCCGCATGTGCGCTATGCCGATGAAGCGGTGTGCATTGGGCCTGCATCTTCAAAAGAATCATATTTGCGTGGTGAGAAGATAGTGGAAGTAGCCAAAGCACTTGGTGTGCAGGGCATACATCCCGGTTATGGTTTTCTGAGCGAGAACGCAACCTTTGCCAAACTGGTAGAGGAAAACGGAATTACCTTTATAGGCCCAACACCCGAGGCTATTGAAGTAATGGGCAGTAAACTGGCTGCCAAAGAAGCCGCCAAAAAATTTGATATACCCATGGTGCCGGGCAGCGAGGGGGCTATTGCCGATGTAGCAGAGGCAAAAGTACTGGGCGAAAAAATTGGATACCCTGTTTTAATTAAAGCCAGCGCCGGTGGCGGGGGTAAGGGTATGCGGGTGGTAAACTCAGCCGATGAACTGGAAGAGCAGATGCAACGCGCGCAAAGCGAGGCTATCAGCGCCTTTGGCGATGGCAGTGTGTTTATAGAGAAATACGTAGGCTCGCCCAAGCATATAGAGGTGCAGATACTAGGCGATAACTATGGCAATATAGTTTACCTGTTCGAGCGGGAGTGCTCTATACAGCGCCGCCATCAGAAGGTGGTAGAAGAAGCTCCTAGTAGTTGCCTTACACCCGAAAAGCGCAAAGCCATTGGAGAAGCGGCTGTAAAGGTGGGCCAATCCTGCGCTTACATTGGCGCCGGCACGGTGGAGTTCCTGGTAGATGAGCAGTTGAATTTTTATTTTCTGGAGATGAATACCCGCCTGCAGGTAGAGCACCCGGTAACCGAAATGATAACCGGTATAGACCTGGTAAAGGAGCAGATAAAAGTAGCAAGAGGAGAGAAGCTGGGCTTTACGCAGGATGACCTGCAAATACGTGGCCACGCGGTTGAACTGCGCGTATATGCCGAAGACCCTTTGAATAACTTTTTACCCGATATAGGTAAGCTGGTACAATACAAAAAGCCCGAAGGCCCCGGTGTGCGTGTAGATGATGGCTACGAAGAGGGTATGGATATTCCTATCTATTACGACCCTATGCTGGCCAAGTTAGTTGGGTATGGTAAAGACCGTACCGAGGCTATAGACCGCCTGCTGCGCGCTATCAACGATTACAAAATTGTGGGAGTGAAGAACACACTGGCCTTTGGTAAATTTGTGCTGCAGCATCCCGATTTTGTATCGGGTAACTTCGATACAAACTTTGTAGGCAAGCACTACAAACCGGAATACCTGAAGGCAGAGAGCGAAGATGAAATGGAGATTGCCGCTTTAGTAGCTCAGCATATTTTCGAAGGTAAACGCACCGGTAAATCTGCTCAGCCTAAGTCAAAGGCGGGTGCTTCTACCGATAAGAAGAGCAACTGGGTGCGTAACCGCAGCTCTTTCCGGGATTAACCGAAAATGTTTGAAGGCTTTATGTTTAAACGTATAGACAATAAGGCGCGGCAGAGGAATGGAAACTCGACGAGACCGAGCTTCCCGAGGCGCTCAAGACCGCGGGCCTCGAAGTA
>DATGWP010000219.1:0-5565 GCA_035299425.1 Chitinophagales bacterium
ATTGCTTTTTTCGAAAATGCAGCAGTTGGTAAACTGGGCAGGCAGGATGCCGAAACCTACCGCACACAAATGGAAACCGCAGCCCTGCTAAAACAACTGGGCCACACCGTAGAGCAGATACCACTGCCTATAGATATAGATGCTATGAGCGTACACTACCTCAACTATTACGGCTTTATGTCGTATATGATTACGCATTGGAGCAAACTGGTAATGAATGCAAAGGTAGACCACTCGCAGTTAGAGCCTTTTACTACGGGGCTTGCCAGCCAGTTTAAAAAGAACGCACTGCAAACACCTGGCAGCATACGCAAACTGCGCGAAACCGGTCGCCAGGCCGAAAAACTGTTTGAAAAATATGATGTGCTGATGACACCCGTGGTGTCGCACAAAACCCCACTCATTGGCCACTTCTCTACCAGTCTTAGCTACGAAGATGTGGCACAGCGCGCTATTGAATATGCCAGCTACCCGGCCCTGCAAAATGTAACCGGCGCACCGGCCATCAGCCTGCCACTGGGCACCGCCGACGATAACATGCCTATAGGCGTACACTTCACTGCCCCTTATGGTTTAGATAAACGATTGCTGGAACTGGCTTATGAACTGGAAGAGGCTAAACCGTTCAGATTGGTAGGGTAAAAGGCATGGGGTACATAGCCTGATGGATATGCGCTAATATTTTACTTCGTTTAACTCCTGCCATTTTATGTTGTTAATGTTCTCATCCAGGTTGGGATTGTAGCTAAACTTATCGGTGCTGATGTAATGTCCATCGCTGTTCATCCAATAGTGGTTGTAGCCGCTGCTTACTTTATACTGTTGGCCTGTAGTTGGGTCTACTACTTTGGTCCGTTCGGTTATAGCATCTACAAATTGCTCGTGCTGCCTGTCGCTCGATTCGTTGCTGGCACGCCAATTACCCATAATAGCATCATTTATAGCATTGGTTTTGTTTACATGCGCCCGTTGACTGGCCTCAAAGTTGGCCTGGTTTTGTGCCATGCGCTGATTAAATGCAGCCCAGCTTTGGCCGGCTTTTTGGGCTTCGCGCTGGTTATAAGCCATAATAGGCTCCAGGGGATAATGCGTATTGGCCAGGCTGAACAGAAGCTGTTTTTTAGCCCGCTCAAAATACTCCGGCTCTGCTTCCACGCTGGTGGCCATGTAATACCAATTCTGCATCTCGGCTGTGTTGCTTACATTTATATGCAACAGCATAAAGAATGGTGCGCCATCGGCCGATTTCCATTCGGTGCCTATAGCTACCATCTCGGTACGCGACGGCACTGCTTTGTATAGTTGATCGCTATACCATTTATCTATTTTGCTTACCTCGGGCACCTCGTAGTGGCGCACATATTGCAGGCCACGGTTAGCTGCCCAGGGTGCTATATCCTGTTGTATAAGTGCATCTACACCCGGCATAGCACGCATTTTCATTCCACTTTGGTAATACGACTGCTGCAGGCGCGGATCGGTTACATACATAAAACTCTGAGCAGGGTAATCGGTTACCTTAATGCCATTGGGGCCGGTAAAGGTTGGCTGGCCATTGCCCGTGCCAAGTTTCCAGCTGGAAGGCAATGGCATAACAGCTGTTACCTGGCCCTGGTTATCTTTAAAAGGAACAGGCACTAGTTTTTCCCAGCTGCCGCTACCGGTTGGCTGGTTGCCCCCGGTAGCTGGTTCATTGCCATTTTGCTGTTGTGTAACTTCACTTTGGGTCGGGATAGTGCTGCCATTATTCTGTTGTGGCGCTTTACCGGTATTGCTGTTGCAGCTGCTGCTGATAATAGCGAAGGCGATGGTTAGGAGTCTTAAATACATAGCGCAAATCTGTTTATATGTTATACTACAAAGTAAACGATTTATGCTTTAGAGCGTTGCAGCATGGGTATCCCCTAATAGGGGGAAATAGAAATAAAACTGCCGCATCCATCTTTAGAAAAATGCGGCAGGAGTGTTGGAAAAGAAGTGCCTCTCATTAAAAGATTATGAGACGCATTGTAGTTTAGAAGGGCTAGTTTTATTGAGCTGCCCAAACTCCACCATCCAGCTGGCAGTTGCTTTTCATAAGATTCAACTCGGTGCTGTTTTCTTCGGCGCAATGAGTGGTTACTGTATCTTGCTGAATACCATCTACCCAGGTGCCGCCACTTGCTCTGCAGGCTACATCTAAAGCATCTAACTGCACTTGTGTGTAATCGTCGCTACAGTAATCTGTAGTAACGCCCGACATGGTGCATGTGCTGCAGACTACTCTATTCTTAGTACAGGTAAAACAATCTTCATCGGTACTTTTTTTGCAAGAGGATATTGATACTAATACGGTAGCCAATAATGCGATAGGTAAAAATACTTTTTTCATGATATGGGTTTTTAATGTGAGCCGCCAATATATTAAACCGTTTTAAAATGACAAAAAATAATAATTATAGTTTAATAAAATATGTCATAGTGGCGGGCATGCAATGCATAGCCGTGGTTAAATTCAAAACCCGGAGAACAAACCGGTAAGCCGGCAACAAGTAAAGGTGTGCTATTGACACAGAAAAATGATTGTAATCAACTGATTTAATAATCAATGTCATGTTACAGTATTAGTGAAGACCTAAACTTTGCTGCTATAAAACAACAAACTATGAGGCAGCTTAACACCTTTCTTTTTCTACTCCTTTCTACATTTACCTTTGCCCAACAAAACCCTTTGGAAAATACCCGTTGGGGAGCCTATATGGGTGGCCCGGGCGGAGGTTACCTGGCTATGGACTATTATTTCTCAAGCGATACGGTGTATGGCATACTTACATCTATACCTATGCCGCCTACCAAAATGTTTGTTTATGAAATTAGCGGAAGCACTGCCATGATTAAAGGTACGCCAAACAATAACCAGTGCAGCGGCGATATAGATACTTTTAGCTTTACTATAGTGGCCGATACCCTTGACTTTGTTGAGTTAAGTGCCTCTTGCCCGGAATTGCAAGCTACCTGGAACCCTTACTTTTTTATCCGCACTTCGCTATCGGCAGTAAAGGATGTTTCTACACCTTTAACTGCTCACATATATCCCAACCCGGCACAGCAAACTATTTATGTAAGCACCCGCCAAACGGGCAGCGATGCCTGTGTGCTTAGTATTTATAACATGGCGGGCGCTGTAGTAAAAACTGAAAGGCTGAATAGCGCCGCCCAACCGGTTGATGTAGCGGATTTAAGCGCTGGCATTTACATAGCCCGGATACAAAGCGGCAACCAAGAGTACAGGCAGAAAATTGTTATAGAGTAGTTTCAGAATCCTGGTTCAAGAACTGAAGCACATCGCGCTTTACGTCTTCGGGCCGCTCCAGCATAGGCACATGGCCGCAGCTATCGTATACTATTAAGCGGCTGTCTTTAATATCTGTATGGAAACGGTCGGCATATTTCACATTCACTATCTTATCCTGCCTGCCCCAGAATATCAGCGTGGGGCAGGTAATTTCCTTTATCCGGTTTTCATCGGGGAAACTATCGGTAGTAGCCATAGCTATCAGGTGTGCCATGTTGCCATCGCGGTTCCACAGGTCGGTTACGCGTTGTAGTTTTTCGGGTGTAAGAGAGCGGGCATCGTACACCACGCGGCGGATACCCATTTTAACCATAAACTTTGGTGCACCGCGTTTTACAATTTGTTGTACTGCTGAGTTTTGCAGCAGTGTGGCGTTAGCTGTTTTCATTACTTCCTGCATTTCGTAACCGGCACTGTTAAACAGCACGAGTTTTTTTACTACATCGGGATGGCTAAGGGTAAGCTGGCAGGCCATTAGGCCGCCCAACGAGTTGCCCATTACGTAGCAGGAATCGATATGCAGTGTATCGAGAATGAAATTGAAGTAATCATTATATACCTGCATAAAATCGGTGCGGGCAGATGATTGCTTAGGAAAATCGGACAAACCAAAACCCGGCATATCTATACGTATTACCCGGTACCGGTCATTTATCAGGCTATCCAGCGCAAGGAAATCGCGGCTGCTGCCACCAAAACCGTGTATCATTAGCACCGGGAACCCGCTGCCACTTTCGGTGTAGTGAATTTCGGCACCATTGAAGTTTATAAAGTGCGAATTGGGTAAGCTATACTTTGCTTTTGCTTCGGCCTTAGAGACTGTTAGGTCGGGACGGAAGAACAAGCCGTAAACGGCTACTAAACCTACTACAGCTATGGATGCTACTATTGACTTTAACTTCATGGGTGGGATTTTTGCGCGAAGATGCAGTATTTGTAATAACCACACCAGTATTCACAGCTTATAACATAACCGCTGCAATAAAAACCAGTGGCTACGCGACTATACTACATTTGTGATTGATAATTACTTATGAGCGTTACTAAAATTCCTTACTCTATACTTGATTTGGCTACTGTGTTGGCTGGTAAAACTCCTGCCGATAGTTTTAAAAGCAGCCTTGACCTGGCGCAACATGCCGAGCAATTAAATTATAAGCGTATTTGGTTTGCCGAGCACCACAACATGATAAGCGTGGCCAGTTCGGCTACCGCCGTGCTGATAGGATACATAGCCGGTGGTACAAAAACTATACGCGTGGGCAGTGGTGGTATTATGCTGCCCAACCATGCCCCGCTGATAGTAGCGGAACAATTCGGAACGCTGGAGTCGCTATACCCGGGCCGTATAGACCTGGGGCTAGGCCGGGCACCCGGCACCGACCAAACTACTGCGTATGCTATACGGGGCGAAAACTTTTACCGGCAGCATAATTTTGGGCAGGATATAGCCACCTTGAAAACGCTTTTCTCGGCCGAAAACGCTACCGGTAAAGTGCGCGCCATACCCGGCGAAGGATTGGATATACCTATCTGGATACTGGGCTCGAGCACCGATAGCGCTTACCTGGCAGCAGAAATGGGCCTGCCTTATGCTTTTGCCAGCCACTTTGCGCCTACTTATTTAATGCAGGCGTTAAAAATTTACCGCGACAACTTTAAGCCTTCGGCTGTGCTTAGCGAGCCTTATACACTGGCCTGCGTAAATGTGGTGGCAGCTGATACAGATGCAGAAGCAGAGCATCTGGCCACATCGCTTAAAGTTTTGTTTAAGGGTATAGTAACCGGTAAGCGGCAGTTGTTGCAACCACCGGTAGAATCATTAGAAGGGATACTTACACCGCAAGAGGAATATGCCGCACAGCAGCTACTTACTTATTCTTTTATAGGCGGGCGCGCTAAGATTAGAACGGAGGTAAGTGCCTTTTTAAAAGCGACGGGCATTAATGAAATAATGGCCGCCACTTATGTGTACGACCACGGTAAGCGAATTTACTCATACAAACTATTTGCCGATATGATGAACGGCATTGCATAGTTTTACAAGGCTGTATTTACAGTGCAGCTTTGCTACCAAATGGCTCCGGCGAAAGACAAATTTCTATAGCGCAATTATTAACTTATTTGTACCGGGTTATTAAATAATTATGCCTCATGGGTGGGGTTATGCATACTATTTTACTTTTTTATATTTGAAAAAACATAAGCACTATATGAAACCCCTGTTTACC
>DATGWP010000220.1:0-21503 GCA_035299425.1 Chitinophagales bacterium
TAATTAGGCGTTTATTTTTGTGTTGGTTCAAAAACTATAGGCTTGCTTAAAAAGTATTTCAATAAGGTTCTGCTGTATAATATCCTGATAGCTATTGGGGTGGTAGTTGTGCTATTGCTGATAGTGCAATCGGGCCTGAAAAGCTATACCCGCCATGATGAGAGTGTAACGGTGCCCGACCTGAGAGGCAGCACGTTTGAGCAGGTAAAGGAAATACTGGGCAGCAAAAACCTGGAGTATCAGATAATGGATTCGGTGTACGACATGAGCAAACCGCCCATGAGCATTATAGATCAAAACCCAAAACCAAAATCGAAGGTAAAGGAAGGTCGCACTATTTACATTACCATTAATGCCACCAAAGCCCCTACTACCGAAATACCCGACCTGATAGGCCGCAGCTCGCTAAAATATGCCAAAATGCAGCTGGAGAGTTATGGGCTTAAGGTGGGAGAACTGGTGTATAAGCCAGACCCGCACCTAAACGCAGTAATAGGCATGATGGTAAATGGCAAAAATGTGACAAAGAAGATGCGGGTAGCCCGCGGAACAGTGATTGATATAGTGCTGGGCGATGGGTTGGGTAACAGCCGTATATCGGTACCTTACCTGATAGGCCTGCACCTGGACGAGGCCATATTTAAAATGCGGGGTTATTCGCTTAACAGCGGTGCAATAATTGCCGATGAAGGGGTAACCGACACTATGAATGCTATAATTTACAAACAGGTGCCAGCCTACGGAGATGGTAATACGATACGAATAGGGGAGCCTATAGATCTGTTTGTGGCAAAGGAACTACCGGAGGGTATAACTGTGGAGACAGAGTTATATGACAAAATGGACTCGATAGCTGCGCCTGAGTAATTGCCACCAACCAGCACTAAATATCGTCTTGCTGCAGGGGTATCCCAATTTCTAATGTCTTACTGTTAATTAGTGTGCTAGAGTTTGGCATTAATTATCCAATAAATTTGTTTTGTTTACGTTTACAGATGCTTATGAAAAAACTATTTGCTGTTGCCGGTTTATGCCTGATGGTATTTTTTGCCATGGCGCAGGATGAAGAGCTTACAAACCTTAACTATAACCCCACAGTATATCGGGCAAATAAGAAACATTTACCGGGTAACCAACACCGCTACCTGATAGATAAAGGAATAATAGTAGTAAACAGCACTACCCTTTCGCTGCCTTTTGTAGATGATTTTACAACTAACAGCCTGCCTACAGTTAACTACAGACAGCAGCACATTACCAACACTTTTTACAATGTATATGGTACCTGTCTGGCAGTAGAGGGAGTGCCATTAATTTTAGGTGAGTTTATGAACGATTCGTCATACACTTATAGTTATAATACGATTACCCACACAGTTGACTCAACAGGACAATTACCCCACAGTTTTACATTTTTTGGACCGGCACCATCAGGCTGTTTTACGCAAACACCGCAAACTATGCAGTATTGGGATGCCTATTACCGCTATACGTTTGATTCATTAGGAAACAAGTTAGATTCAGTAAAGGTAACACCCGATGAAACTATTTACTACGCACCCGTAATTTACTTTGCCGATGAAGAGCCCGGTAAGTTATGGTTTGATAACTACGCGTATATTAATAATACATACCCCATCAATCCGCCTACTATAGGGGTGGCTACCCTGGATGGACTAAATGAATATGGATTGCCGTATAACAACAGCACCAACCAAACTTATGGCACGGCTGATTATTTAACCAGTAAACCTATTAACCTGCTTGGCCTGGACACCGATAAAGTGTTTTTAAGTTTTTTTTATGAAGGGCGTGGCCTGGGAGATTACCCGGATAAAAACGATTCTCTTTTTGTAGAGTTCAGGGATATTGGTGGAATATGGCGCACCGTATGGTCAGACACGGGATATGCAAGTATAGGCATGGCACCACAAAAGTTTAGTCAGGTGCTTATACCTATCCCCGATGCGCCCCTTTCCAGCACTTATTTTCACAGTGTGTTCCAGTTCAGGTTCCGAAATAAGGCTTCGCTATATGGTAATAATGACCACTGGCATCTAGACTATGTAAAGCTGGATAAAAACCGTAGTGCAGCAGATACTATAATACGGGATATAGCATTTGTATACCCCCTGCCTACCATGCTTAAGAATTTCACCTTAATGCCAGCGGACCAGTTTATATACCCAACCGACCTGCGTGATTCGATTATTGTATCGGTGCATAACCTGGACCCCAATGCCAACAATAACCCACCGGCTACGGATTTTACGAAAGCGGTTGAGCAAGTGTACCCCACACAGGCTATTGTTTTAAATACCGTGCAGCAAACATTTAACGCTGCTGATTACAGCTACATAGAACTGGACCCTGCACTGGAGTACATGATACCCAACACGCCCAATTGGCCGGTGGATAGCCTGGTGCTAAACACACTGGTAACTATAGACCCTGCCGACACGCGAGCAGCAAATGACACGCTAAGGCATACACAGCACTTTGATAATACCTATGCCTACGATGATGGCTCGGCGGAGTTGTCGTATGGATTAACAGGAACACCTGGTATTAAAAAATTTGCTTACGAATTTACACTTAACCAACCGGATACATTGGTAGGTTTTCAGGTGCAGTTTTCGCAGGTAGAAGAGAACGTATCGGACCTGGTATTTAACTTTAATGCATGGGATAGCCTTTCACTCAATAACTTCTTGTTTGTAGATGACAGCACTCTTACACTTACTGTAGACAATAAAAAACCGCTGTATGTAGACTCGGTAAATGGATTTACCACCTACAAGTTGGAAACACCCCTACTGGTAGATAGAAAGATTTATTTTGGTTGGACACAAACCGACTCGCGAAGATTGCAGGTGGGTTATGATGTAAACAGCCCGCTGGGCAAGCCGCACATGTATATATATGCCAACGGCAGATGGACCACATCTTCGATAAATATACCAGGTTCACCGATGATACGGTTGATATTTGACAGTAACTACTGGGGTGGCAGCACAGCTGTAGATAACCTGAAGGAAGAAAACAAACTACGTATCTACCCGAACCCAACCACCGGTATAATAACCATAAATAGCCGGTTTAGTGATGTGACATTTGAAGCAACAGTATTAAACATGCTTGGCGAAAGTGTGTTGACTGAAAATAATGTAGTAAACAGGTTAGATATAAGCGGTTTGAATACAGGTATTTATATCCTGAATTTACGGGATGTAAATAGCGGCAAATCGTTTCAGCATAAGATTATTAAAACCGGTCTGTAATGCGCGTAGTCCTATTTGACGGTGTATGTAACCTATGCAACGGGTATGTTAACTGGATGATAGACCATGACAAAAAAAACCAATTTAAATTTGCATCGCTACAATCGGAGTTCGGCCGGCAGAAAGTTGCCGAACTTGGCCTACAGGGCGATTACCTGAATACTATTGTATATTACGATAATGGTAGGGGCTACACGCATTCATCTGCGGTATTACACATATTAAAACAACTGGGCGGCGTTTACTCGCTTATGGCTATATTTTTATTAGTACCGCCTTTTATCCGAAATTTTGTTTACAACGTGGTAGCCCGCAACCGTTATAAGTGGTTTGGAAAGAGAGATAGCTGCCGTATACCCACCCCAGAGCTAAAATCCAGGTTTTTAGAATAATACGTGCCATGAATTTATCTGCACATTTTTTCATCTAGACAAGTAGGAATAAAAAATAATCTCCAGGCATATACTAAGCAAGCTGTTATATAAAACATGCCAATCTCTTTATTTAAGTGATTTCTAAATATGAAATTCGTCAAAATTGATTCTATTGGTAAATTTACGGAATCATCACCCTGCAAACCACTTCGACATGAATAAAAAATTTACCCAACTAGTTTTGTGTATTGCTCTGCTTTGTAGTTACACAACAGGTTTTACGCAAGCGCCAACACCTGAATTGCTTTTTTACCGGTTTGAAGAATCCGGCACCACAGTAACTAACCTGGCCACCAACCCTCCAACTGGTACCAGTACTGCTACAATTATGGGCGGCATTACACAGGGCGCTGGTGGACAATGCGGTGGCGCACTGATAGGTACCGGTGTTTCGTCAAGCAGCGACTATCTGAACACAGGCTGGGCTACGGACTTAAGCAATAAAAGCTGGACTATCTCCTTCTGGACAAGCCGTATTGATTCCAGTATTGTACCTTACTATATTTTTGGAGAGGGTACGGCCGGCAATTTTCGTTGTTTTACCAATGGTGCGGCCGGCAACAAAAACTGGTTGTTGCGAGGAGGATTTTCGGAAGTTTTGCTTGCCGGGGGAGCAACGCATGAACCACACATCAACACTTTTGTATATGATAGCAGCCTGCACAATATAAAAGCATACCGGGATGGTGTATTGATAAATACGGTGCCGCAAACCATAGTGACTATTAATGGTCCGGGGCCCCTTAAAGTAATGGGATATAACTCTAATTTTGGCTCACCTGCCGGTGGTTTGCTGGATGAGTTCCGCGTATACAACCGGGCACTTACAGCACAGGAAGTTGCCACCCTGGTGTACCCGGCTGATTATACTACATCAACAGATACAGCCTGTGTATCATTTACCACAGCAGGTGGCGATGTTTATACGGCATCGGGTGTTTATACAGACACAGTATCTAACATATATGGATGCGATAGCATCATAACATACAACCTGACTATTAGCAACGGAAGCACCTCTACAATTGTGGTAACAGAGTGCGATAGTTATACGTCACCGGCCGGCAATACATACACTACTTCCGGCACTTATACCGATGTAATTGCCAATGTTGCCGGTTGCGATAGCACTATTACTATTAACCTAACTATTAACAACAGCACAGCCTCTACACTTACTGTCACTGAGTGCGATAGTTATACTTCGCCTGCTGGCAACACTTACACCACCTCAGGGACTTATACCGATGTGCTGACAAATGCTGCAGGCTGCGATAGCACTATTACCATCAACTTAACTATTAACAACAGTACTACATCGACACTTACAGTAACCGAGTGTGATAGTTATATTTCGCCTGCCGGCAATACTTACACCACCTCAGGCACTTATATCGATGTAATTACCAATGCAGCAGGTTGCGATAGCACTATTACCATCAATTTAACTATTAACAACAGCACTACATCCACACTTGCAGTAACAGAGTGCGATAGTTATACTTCGCCTGCCGGCAATACTTACACCACCTCAGGCACTTATACCGATGTGCTGACAAATGCTGCAGGCTGCGATAGCACTATTACCATCAACTTAACTATTAACAACAGTACTACATCCACACTTACAGTAACTGAGTGCGATAGTTATACTTCGCCTGCCGGCAATACATATACTACTTCCGGCACTTATACCGATGTAATTGCCAATGTTGCCGGTTGCGATAGCACTATTACTATTAACCTAACTATTAACAACAGCACAGCCTCTACACTTACTGTCACTGAGTGCGATAGTTATACTTCGCCTGCTGGTAACACTTACACCACCTCAGGGACTTATACCGATGTGCTGACAAATGCTGCCGGTTGCGATAGCACTATAACTATTAACTTAACTATTAACAGCAGCACTAACTCTACACTGACCGTTACAGAGTGCGATAGTTACACATCACCGGCCGGCAATACTTATACCGCTTCGGGCACTTACACGGATGTGGTTACTAACGGTGCCGGTTGCGATAGCACTATAACTATTAACTTAACTATTAACAACAGCACTACATCCACACTGACAGTAACTGAGTGCGATAGTTATACTTCGCCTGCCGGCAATACTTACACCACCTCAGGCACTTATACCGATGTGCTGACAAATGCTGCAGGCTGCGACAGCACTATTACCATTAACTTAACTATCAATAACAGTACTACATCCACACTCACAGTAACTGAGTGCGATAGTTATACTTCGCCTGCTGGCAACACTTATACAACCTCAGGCACTTATACCGATGTGCTGACAAACACTGCAGGCTGTGATAGCACTATTACCATCAACTTAACTATTAGCCAAAACACCAGTTCGTCTATCAGTGCATCTGCATGTGACAGTTATACATCCCCAAGCGGACAGATTTGGACAGCATCGGGCACCTACAACGATACTATCCCATCCTCAGCGGGCTGCGATAGTGTAGTTACCGTTACGCTTGTTATTACTAATATTAATACAGGTGTTACTGTTAGTAATAGTACACTTACTGCCGATGCTGCAGGGGCTATTTACGACTGGATTACCTGCAATGGCGCAAGCACAGGCGCTACTACTCAAAGCTATACGCCAACAGCAGCAGGCTCATACGCTGTAATAGTTACCCAAAACAGCTGCTCAGATACTTCGGCATGTTTTACCATAACTGGTATTATCACCGAAAACGGGTTAACCGGCAATAATATAATAGCCTATCCAAATCCAAGTAGCGGTTTAGTTACGCTTAATTCGGAGGTTGTTTTAAACAAGGCTGCATTCAGGCTTACCTCACTTACGGGCCAGGTAGTAATGTATGTTGAAAATATAAATGGCAACACTTATACTTTTGATGTTTCGCACCTTGCCGAAGGCATTTACATAGTAGAACTTACACAGGCTGGCACTAAATGGCAAACGCGGTTAGCTAAAAATTAAGCGCGCCTCTTAAAAAAACCAAAGCCGCAGGGAAACCTGCGGCTTTTTTGTTTACCTATAAAACGTGATGGCTATTTTTATAAATTGCGCTACCAAGCTTATGATATAGTATGAAAAAGTTGTTTGCTGCATTTTTAATTATTGGTACAATAGGTGCCGCCGCAGGATATTGGGTATTTATAGCGCCCAACATTAATAGCACCAAAAATGTGTTTGTAAAGATACCTACCGGGTCTACATACGATGATGTATTGCGCCTGCTGCGCGACAAACAGGTTTTAAAAAGTGAATACACGTTTAAACAGGTTAGCCGCTTAAAGAAATATGATACGCACGTAAATGGCGGATATTATGTATTCAATAAAGGCATGAATAACCGCCAGATAGTAAATATGCTGCGAGCTGGGCTGCAAACACCAGTTACCCTGGTAATATACAACATACGAACCAAGGACGAATTTGCCGGACTGGTAGGACGGACATTAGAGATGGATTCGAATAAGATACTGGACATGCTAAATGACGAGAAATTTTGCCAGAGTATGATGCAGGCGGATACAGGCACTATTCTTTCACGGTTTATAGTAGATAACTACGAGTTTTACTGGAATGTTTCTACTGATAAGTTTTTCGAAAAATTAAAAAGTACTTACAAAAACTTCTGGAGCGATGAGCGCCGCGCCAAGGCCGCTGCGCTTAACCTTAATCCTCAAGGCGTTACTATACTGGCTTCGATAGTTGAAAAAGAAGTGATCCGCGATAAGGAACTACCTACAGTGGCAGGGGTTTACCTTAACCGCCTGAAAATAGGCATGCCACTGCAGGCTGACCCCACGCTTGTATTTGCTTTACGTGATTTTGATGCGCAACGTGTAACATCTTACCATAAAGACTTTGATTCGCCGTATAACACCTATAAATATAACGGCCTGCCACCCGGACCAATTTGTATGCCCCGCAAAAAATCTATAGACGCAGTGCTTAATTATGAAGACCATAGTTACTTGTACTTTTGCGCGAACCCGGACATGAGCGGCTACTCCCTCTTTTCTAAAACATACGAAGAGCAAATGAAAGTAGCGGCACAATACAGGCAAAAATTAAACAAAATGAATATTCATTAATCAAAAACTAGTCTGCCATTGCCTGCGTGCCGAAGAAGACTAACCAAATTCATCCGAAACATTTAAACGAAAATTCGATGTTTACCTACGAACACCAGATTAGAGTAAGATACGGCGATACCGACCAAATGGGCTATGTATACTACGGTAACTATGGCTACTATTACGAGCAGGCAAGATCGGAAGCTATACGCTCGATTGGTATTACTTATAAGCAGATAGAAGACTCTGGTACAATGATGCCTATTACGCGAATGAATATAAAGTATATTCAACCGGCATTTTACGATGAGTTACTTACAATTAGAACCACGGTGGAGCAACAACCACATCGCCTAATCCTTTTTACTTATCATGTATATAATGAGAAAAATGAGCTTATAAACGAAGGCGAAACACAGTTGGCTTTTATTGATGCGGTAACAAAGAAGCTTAAGTCCGCACCTGCTATTTTGATGGATAAAATGCAAGCCTTTTTTTCTGGAGCATAACCCCTTGTTTTGTTCAGCTAACCTGCTCTCCCATTTAATTTTATTTTTGGGCAATTAACCAACAGGGATGAACGAAATTTGGGAAGAACTTGGGGAGCGTTATCCGGTTTTGGGAAACGCCATGCAAAAGGCCAAGACCATTACATTACCGGGTTTTGATAGCATACCCGTTTATGATGTTTACCAGTTTTTCATTGCCGAAATAAGAGCTAACTCGCTACCTACACGTAGTAAAGCAATAGCTTTTAGTTTCTTCCTGGCCATATTTCCCGCACTAACTTTTGTCTTTTCGCTAATACCCTATATCCCTTACTTTAACGATCTTGATACAAGGATATTGGATTTTTTGCGGCAGATATTGCCTAATCGGGAAACTTATGCGTTTATCAAATCATTTATTCAACCATTATTAAAAGACCTTGCCCAGCACAAGCGCGGAGGACTACTAACAGGTTCGGTGTTCCTTGTTGTTTTTCTAACATCTAATGGCGTAATGGCCATGATGAGTTCTTTTGACAAATCGTATGACCATTATAAAAAGCGCAATGCCATTCACAGCCGCCTGGTTGCGCTGCAGATAACATTTCTGCTAATGATACTATTCATTTTCTCGCTGGGGCTAATTATCCTTGGGCAAGACATTCTCGCATTTCTATTTGATGTGCTGAGTATAAAAAGCAAATTCAACCACCTGCTGTTTAATCTGCTACGCTATGTACTCATTCTACTGATGTTCTTTTTCGGTATTTCGCTTATCTATTATTACGGCCCGGCCACCAAAAAAAAGTATAAGTTTATCTCTACAGGTGCTACCGTAGCTACGATTTTATCTATCCTTGTTTCGGTGGGTTTCTCTTACTGGGTAAGTAATTTCAATAAACTAAATGTAATTTTTGGGTCGATTGGAACTATTATGCTTTTGATGATTTGGCTTAACCTAAATGCCTTTGTGCTGCTAATTGGCTACGAAATAAACGCCAGTATATATTACAACACCACCAGGCGGATGAAAGAACTGGAGGTTAAAGAGGTTAAAGAAAAAGAATAGCGCCTACGACTTTTTCACTTCCCGGTTTTTTTCAGCAAAAAAAGTCACCTTTTTTTTTGAACATGCTTGGCAATGTAGCGCGAGTTTCTATTTTTGCCGACGGAGAGATGGCAGAGCGGTTGATTGCAGCTGTCTTGAAAACAGCCGTAGGTGATGAGCCTACCGGGGGTTCGAATCCCTCTCTCTCCGCTCTTAATTTTACAAAAACGCTTGAATGTCTCAATGATAATCAAGCGTTTTTTTTTGAGGGAAAGCCACATTCCCCTTTAGCCTTTTGGCCCCCCTATTGTTAAATTACAAGCCCTTTTTTAACAGCCTCTTCTATTGTAAGGTTGGCACCCGGCACCAAAGGAAGATCCTGAAACTCTTTATCTATGTATAACCTTAGCCCAAATTTATAGGGCATAAAATAATACATCAGCGCCTTTGTAACCGCCAACTTAGCTGCTTTTTGCGACGCTCTGTTTTTGCCAAGCAACGGTATAAGGTAGGCATACATTGTTTTATGAAGGTTAGGCGAATTAGCTGCCGCGGCCTGCTGCCCATTTATAAGCAACTGGTCAAATTTTAGTTCGCAATAAAGCAGGGTTACCCCCGGTAACCAAATTTCTACATCCTTGTCATCATTTATAAAAAATCTAAAATGGCGGATAGTTAAATCTACCCCATAACGGCCATAGTAAGGGATAGAAACCCGAAATGAATCACTTCGCCTATTATTGCTTAGCAAATTAAACAGGGAAGAGTCATCTTGCGCAGTTAGTGTAAACGTAAGGATACTATCTGTTTCTATATCGGAGCTCTGTACCACATTTTTAATGGTAGGATGATTAGCCAAAAGACCATTTCGCACTACATCTGCACCCGTTTTATATCCAATAAGGTAAGTTGCTACAATAGCAGCCCCAACAAATAATACGAGTAATGAAATTTTTAAAATTTTCATAGCTATGCTTAATATTATGTAATAAGGTTTATACCAAAAAGCTATTGCCCCGGCACATAAATTTTTTCTGCGTTTCTTTTTATCTGCTCCCAATCAAATGTCATTGGTTTAAACTGCTCTTTGCTAAACATTTCCATTTGGTCGGTGTAGTGTTTACTTGCAGGATGCGAGGAAGCCCCATAAGCGTTTACCGAATTTATCTCTACCCCGGCCTTTGAGTATTTGTTTACCTGTATGTATCCATCGCCACTATTTATTCGCCAGATACCTTTTGCTTTGTCGAACAGTTTAGGGTCGGAAGCGCGGTTTACTTCGCGCAATCCACTTGCCGGAAAGCTAACATTACCGCGTATAAGCCTTTGCACATCGCCTAGTTTTACATCCAGGGTGCCATACCGGTTCATCATAAATTTTTTAGCATAGCTAAGTGCACTTACCAATTCGCTTTCCTGCATGGGTTCTTTCTTTATCATTAAAAAGGCAAAAGGCACTTTCCATTGCTTCATCAGCCGCTCATGCATTATCATAGCAAGGGCAGCATCCCTGTTATCTATATCTCCGCTCCAATTCCATTGTTTTAGCTTTTTAATAGCATCGGCTATATCGGGGTATTTACTTTCGCTCAGCTGATAAGCTGCTTTAAAATTGCGGGCATAGCTGGCATTCTTCGAGTAGCTTTTATCAAATTTTACGCGCAAAAAATCTGCCCAGCTAAATTTACCTTTTATCTCGCTCAGCATTTCGCCAAATCGCTCGCCCCGGTTATAGTTAAACTGCTGAATACCCACAAAACTTCCTTGCCATTGGCAACCGGCACCGCTTACAGCATACTGTGTTTGGTTGCAACTAAATAAATAGCCGCAATCCGGGTTAAGCATTTGTGGCTTTTGGTAATAAGGTACCAGTCTGCTGCATTTGTAAGCAGAACTATTTGCCGTAATGGGCAGATGCCAGTTTAGAGTAGAATCGCGCAGTGGCACCTGGCAGCCGCTTTCGTAAAAAATGTTCCCCTCCACATCGGCATACATAATATTAAACAACGGTATAGCCTCCATTTTAAGCGCCTGCTCAAACTGTTTAAAATTGGTGGCTTTGTTCATGTGATACCATTGCTCGGTAGCTCGCAAATCCTTCGCCCCCGGAAAATTAATAGCATACCATCCCTTTTTGGATTGAAACACCGGCCCGAATTCGCTGGTGCGTACTTTTTTATTTATGGCTAGCTTAACACCGCCAAGTTTAATTTTAAGATGCGCCGTTTTTACCTGAAATTTTTTCCATTGACCGTCAATCAAATATTTATTGCCTTTGTGCTTTAGTTTAAAAATATCGCCAAAGGTGTGGTAGTTGGTTGTATGCGCCCAGCCAAGGTTCTGGTTGCTGCCTACAAAAATAGTAGTACCGCCGGGAAACAATCCGCCAATTATATCCCAACCCTCATCGCTTTTAATATGTGCCTCGTACCAGGCAAAGCGACCTTCTATTGGCTGGTGAGAGTTTACCAGCAGCCACCCTTTGCCATCGTCTGTTCTGGCTGGCGCAATTGCCAGAGAGTTAGAGCCTACTTCATTAGGCTGATGTAATAACTCAATGTGGTTTTCCCGAATAGACTTTAAAGCCATACCGGCACCGGCAAATAAAGTAAGTGTAAGGGTAGACCCCTTCACCACATCCTGCGCTTTAAAGGGCAGCGCTTTCTTTAGCAACACTTCATCAGGGTGTTTGGCAGCGTAGTCGTTTACGCCTTGTATATAGCCCTCCAACACTTTTTTATAGCTGGCAGACAGGGCCCGGTCGTAGTTGTTATCTACCAATGTATCTACACCAAAAAACTTTAACCCATAATCAAACAGCACGCCCTCTTTACCAAGCACCTGGCCCAGCATACCCTTAGCGGCCAGCAGGTTTTGCTGTATGCCTTTAAAATCATCTTCGCTATGCGCCCAGGCTAAACCGTAGGCAGCTTCGGCATCGGTATGCCCGTATATATGCGGAACACCAAAACTATCGCGCGCAATAGTAATGTTAGCGGGGTTTACCTGGCCGTAGGTAACCTGAATGGAAAAGCACAATGCAAATGCTAAAAAAAACGTGTGGGTGTAACCGGTAAAAAATCTATTCATTAATAATTTAAAGTTTAATAAGCTTTACAACATTGCTAAATAATCCATCTTGATACAGGCGCACAAAATAAACTCCGCTGCCTAGTGCACTTACATCAATAACAGTTTTCTCCCTTTTAATATCTGCGCTAAGGCAAGGCCTTCCGTTAACATCGCATACAATAATAGCGGTATGGAGGTTAACATCCGAAACGGAAACTATTATGCTTTCATTTGCCGGATTAGGAAAAATGCGAAAATCATTCCTTGATTTTTCGTTTATACCCACACTTCCAATTACTGTTAGCAAAGCCGAATCGCTAAACATGACCAGTTGACCGCAACCAACAGTAACTGCGCACCTGAATTTGTAACCGGTATTATGCTGTGTGCCAAACACAGTTAAAGAGGAAGTAAATACGCCACTGTAGTAAGCGCTATTTGCCAAATTAGCCCATACGCCGTTGCCGGTATCTACCTGCCAGGTGTAAGCCACGCCTGTAACGGCAGAATCGGCTATAGAAAAAACCGCAGTATTGCCTGCATTTACTATAGTGCTTTGCGGTTGCTGGTATAGCACCGGCGTTCCGCTGCCAACGCCACTCCAATCTATAGTTAGCACTCCCGGTTGGCCGGTATTGCCCGCATCATCAAATGGTATCACGCTCCAGTAGCCTGCCTGGCAGGCATTTACCTTACCAGCCGATTCCCATATTGGTGCAAATACAGTATCAATAATATCGTTGTCGGCTTTTATGTAGTATCCGCGCACACCAAAATTGTCAAAGGGCTCACTCCATGAAAGTGTAAAGTTATTGGGCGAAATTTTATCAGGTACATTTATCCTTGTTACCTGCTCAGGTGCAGCATTATCATTACTGCCAATAACAAATACCTGGCTTTTGGTGTTTATAGTTCCGCTTATCTGGTAGGTTCTGCTACCGGTGTTTATAATGTTGCCTATACTCATTTTACCGGTTGATAGTACCTCGTAAAATTGTTGTAGAGGTATCCAATCGGGCACTGTTACTTCCAGCTGAAAATCTACCGGCTGAATAGTTGGGATCCAATCATGGTTAAATACATTGTTAACCGTATAGTCAATCGAGTTATTCAGCACCGTAATCATCAGTGCGTTTTCACTTACCAAACCATTGGCAATTACATTGCCGCTATTTACTTTAACGCCTTGCCAGCACTCGCCATACATGCACAGGTTTTTTACAGCGCTTAACTGTCGGGTACTATACAAGGCCTCTTCCCATTGCACCGGGTAATCTGGTTTGGTTTCGGGCGTGGCTAAAAAATAATGAATGCCTTTGGCTCCGCTGCTTACATGGCTCCAAAACTGAAAGTTGATGATAAAATCTTCGGCCTGGTGGTCAACGCCCCAGGTATTGGCAGTTAACTGGCACCACGATGTAAGCCTCTTTGGTTCGGTATTCAATTTTAATTGTGCCGTATATTCAATTGCTTCGCGAACACTGCCCTCGCTGGTGTACCACCACGGAAAAGGGATAACATTCGGCGGCCCATCATCGCTGTAATGGTCCATGCTTACCACATCGGTAAAAAAACCATAGCGCTGATACTTTTTTTGTGCCGCAAGGTTTACATAGCTGGGTGTATTGCTATCGTTTTTCCAATAGGCCATATTTTTTGCTATTTCCTGCTTTACATCTTTACCATTTAAATCAGGTTCGTCATCCACGCTCCAGTAATGCAGGGCATCTTCATTGGCGCGGGTCGCCACATAACTTGCCCCTGCACTTGCGCCAAACGTACCGGCACTATCAAAATTTGCTTCGTGCACTGTCTGCATGTAGTATTCATCTAACGCATTTTGCATAAGCCCAAAATTGCCCGGGCCAAATACCGAGGTAATACCAAGCTGTCGCACTAACTTTCGCCCTTCCTCCTTGTCATTATTAAACAGCGATGAGTTCCATGTGCCGGTAAAATAATGGGCCTTAACCAGCCTTTGAAAAGTAGAGACCCAATGTGCATTGCTTAGTGAGTCGGTATAAGCCACTCTAAGGGCCAGTGGGCTTAGCTCCGCCAGCGCAGTGGCAAAATTAAGTTTAAGAATAAGTATATCGCCCGCTGATACAGTATAGTTAGCTGTGCTACCTGCTGTGCTAAGTTGTGGCGATACCTGGGGCGTGTATACTGATTGATTGAGTGTAACGCCGGTTACATTTACTGGGCTGCTACCATCGTTGCGCAAGTACACAAACAGCGTTCTCATATCCTGCGATGGAAGTATGTTACCGATTCTTAGCACCGGTGTTCTGTTTATAAATGTTTGCGATGCTGTATAGCCACCCGATGTAGACACCTCTATCAGTACTGTATCACCTTCTCTAAAGGGAGCATTTAATCCTTTTATCTGCACCGAAGTAATGGCATCACTACTGCCTGCCGCGCCCATTTGCAAAGGCCACCAGCTGCAATAAAAACCTGTATCGTAAACGCCATTTCGGCTAGCCTTAATATTTACTACGCTATCGGCACCGGTACCCTGGTTTTGCACAAAGCAGGTTATTAAGCCGCCGTTATCGGGGATATTGGTAACTTCTAAAGTTCCAAACTCTGCCCCGTAGCTGGCTTTATGAAAAGCAGTTTCGCCGGTTATAACAATTTGCGCAGAACCATGCATAAACAGCAGCATGGAGCATAACGTGCATATTACTTTTAGTTTACTTGCCTGCATGTACTTTAAATATATTATTACAGAAATTATAAACACTGTTTAATTATTTGCAGGCTGTGCATTTACCTTTTGTTGCAAAACCACTACTTCTGCTTTAAGCCCTTTAATCAAAATTGCATTGGCTTCCTTTTCAGATTTGTTCTCAGCTTTTAGCAAATCAATTTGTTGCTGAAGTTCCTGAATGGCTTTAACCAGTATTGGTGTAAGCTTGGCATAATCTACCGACCACAAACCAGTATCTTCGTTTTCAGGTTTTTTAGCAGCCTGTGGTATTATCTTGTATAAATCCTGAGCAATAAAGCCATAATCATTTATGGCATCGCCCAATACAAGTTTACCACCTGCAAACTCAGAACTGTGTTTCATATAACTAAGCGGTTGTAAACTCAAAACATCCTTTAATCCATATGTAATAGGCTGAAAATTATCTTTCAGCCTTCTGTCAGAATAAGTGTTCCAGGCATTGGCCACCGCTTCGCCGTTAGAGTTATTTACATTCTGAAGTTCCAATCTATAACTGCCGGGCGCATCTACACCAATACCCACCCTAAACCCAAACACAGTAAAGCGGCGGGCATTATTTACAAAAAGGCTTAACCGTGTATTGCTGGCACCTTGTGTAGTATCGTTAAACAAGCCGCTATCGCCATTATTTTCAAATGCATAGCCGGTGGTAGATACATCAGCGTTATCGGGCCTGCCCTGTGCAGCCCTTACAGCACCGCGCACATCTAATGTGGCACCGCCAAATGGTGCATTAGTGCCAATACCAATAGCAGAGCCGTTATCATAAATTATTGTATTGCATATTTCTGCGGCACTCGAAAACTTGGTTACATAGTTAATAGCTGCGCCTGCACAAAATGCCGAGTTACCGTTGACACCAGCGGGCCCTGTATTGCCCTGCGGCCCAGTAGACCCAGCATTGCCGGTAGCGCCTGGCAAGCCTGTAGGGCCTTGCGCCCCTGTTGGGCCGGTGTTTCCATCATTGCCTTGTGCACCGGTAGGTCCGGTGTTACCTGCTGCGCCCTGGGGGCCGGTTGCACCATCGGATCCGGTAGGTCCGGTATCACCTGCTGGACCGGTTACGCCATCAGCCCCGGTAGAGCCGGTGTTACCCGTAGCACCCTGTATACCTGTAGCACCTGTAGGCCCTGTAGCACCGCCTCCCGCACCGGTAGCTCCCGTAGCTCCTGTAACTCCCGTTGGGCCTGTGTTGCCCTGCAAGCCTGTAAGGCCTGGTGCGCCGGCAGCACCGGTAGGACCCTGAGGGCCTATGGGGCCGGTAGCACCTTGTGGGCCCGCATTGCTATTAGCAGCATACAAAGCATAAGGTACGCTTATTAACTGCGTAGTACCCATATCTGTAAATGTTCCCGTGTTATTAATGTCGACCTCTACCTGCATATATTTAGCCCCATTGCCCCAGTTAACAGTAGCAAGATTATTTAGTGCGCCTATTTGCACGTTAACCAGGCCAAACTGATTTGTAGTAGTTGTTATTAACTCTGTAAAGACTACGGTACCTGCTGCAGTAATATCATGAATAGATACCCTCAATTTTACTGGTGTAGCATTAGCTACCGGGTTGCCGGATGCATTGCGAACGACTGCCTGGTAATTCATGAAATTAGGAGCCTGCGCAATAGTGATCAGTTGCAAGCCAATAAAAAGCAAACATGCCAAAAGCTTTGTGTACATAATAAATAAGAGTTTGATGATTACCTTCAAAAGTAGTTATCGGGTAAAGGCAATGAAAAAAACAAGCATGTTTAAAGCAGTAAAAAAGTATGCATTCGTAGGTTTCATATCGTCATACTGAAATCTGTGCGCTTAATAATTACCATTGAATGAGCATAATAAAAACGGGCTGCTATTTTACAAGCAACCCGTTTGATTTTGAGCGATTAATCTTTACCTCTCTGATTTAATGTTCAGACGTTCATTAATTACATCAAGCTGAGCTTTCATGCTTTTTATTATTTCTGTGTTTTCGCGTTGCAGTGTGCTGTTTTGTTTTTCCAACTCCTCTATCCTGATTTGCTGCTCTTCAATTTTTTTAACCAGACCCTGCGTAACGCTTACGTTTAATGTGTGTACCCGGTCGTAGTCTACTGCTTTAAAGTCATCTACAAACTTTCCGAAAACAAACAGGCTGTCGTGGCGGCCCTCCCAATCAGAAACGGCAAACGTGTTAGCGCTGAATACCCGCGCCACATTCACCTCGGTTTCTTTGTTCAACCGTATCACCTTTATCCTGTCCCCGGGTTTAAGGTTGTGCTGTTTGGCTACCGAAATTTCCAGCGTTGAATCTTCAGTGCAGAAGCGGGTATTGTTGCTTAGACAATAAATATCGGGCAGCCAACCCGTAGATGTAATTACAGACTGAGGGTAAACCTTCTCTACCTGTTGCGCGATAAATCCCTTTTTGACTGCGCTGCCGGATGCAATAGTATCTATGTGCGTATAGTCGGTCACCTGTATTTTCATAAGTGTTTCCAGGTCGCTTACAGGGTCGCTTATTCCCTTTACATGCTTAATGCGGATATCTGAAATGGCGTTAAACTCAGGGCAGCGGATGCGGTTACTTGCAGAAAGCGAGTAAGCTATATTGCCACTGGCACTACCGGTGTTGCCGCTACCGTTCAAATAACCATAGCTATTGTTACCAGTGGCTATGCCGCCGCTAATCTCTACGGGAAAAGAGGGAGATGCAGTACCAAAACCTACTTTATTGCCCTGCAAAACAGTAAATGGCCTGTCGCCATTCCAGCCACCATCACCATACAGCAGGTAGAACCTATCGGAGTTAATGTGTACATAGTAATCGGTGTTATCTACATCTTCGAAAGTGATGGTAGGTGAGGCACTACGCGAGGTAAGTGCATTCAGCCTGGTGGTATTGTTGGGGTCTACATAGTAAGTTCCATCACTTTCATCGTACCAGGTGTTGTTAAATGCATAGGTAAGGCCGCGCAGGTAATTGTAGTTGTTGCCGGGGTAAGGGAACCATGAGTCGTTGAGGCTGGTGTGGTAATAAGGCGAGTTAACACCGTTTACCCCAACATACGGATTGCCCAACGAACTAACGGTTAACCAACCGGTGGCCTGTATATTACCAGCACCGGGGGCCAAACCTCCTGAAGCAAGGCCGCCATCGGCACGCAGCAGGCCAGGAGTATAAGTACCATTAGAGAATGCAGCGGTTTGGTTCAGGCGCAGCCAGGTATCGTTGCCCTGTAAGGCCAGTTTACCT
The DNA here is from genome assembly GCA_035299425.1 of Chitinophagales bacterium. Classification (GTDB taxonomy): domain Bacteria; phylum Bacteroidota; class Bacteroidia; order Chitinophagales; family LD1; genus Bog-950. The sequence continues at coordinate 18,367 of DATGWP010000220.1, forward strand.
TGCAGTGCTATGTTGCCCTGTACATCCAGTTTTTGTGAAGGTGAGTTGCCAATACCCACGTTACCATTATCGTACCTTACTGTCAGGTGTTCGGTGTAAGTATTGGATCCATTGCCGCCAAAATCTCCGAGGCTGAAATGGTAGCTGCTGTTTAAGCCCATTTTAAACGAACGGTAACTGGTACTGCCATTGGTTTTGCTTAAAACCAGCTGGCCATCGGCAGCAGTGGCCGGGCTAACATTGTCGCGGCCCAGTTGTAAGGTTGTAGTACCGCTACCACCGCTTAATGGATTTGTATTACCAATGGCAACGTTGCCGTTAAAATCAATCCGCATTTTTTCGGAGGTGATGTCCAACAAACTTGTACCGCTGCCACCGGTAGTACCGGTGCCGGTAAAGAAAGCCAGATCGGTAGATTGTATAAGGGCATTGTTAGGCTGGTAATTGTTGCGGCGTATGCCGGCAATTTTAGCACCTATCTGATTAGGCTCTGAATCGCGCCAGCCAGCAAAGGCAATTTCAAACCGCCCGGTTTCGGCACCAATAGCTACCGCGGTAGATATAGATGCCCCAATAGTACCCAACAACAGGCCGTTGCCTGAAATTACTGTTCCGCTTCCTGCAACATTCAATTTGCCATACGGGGTTGCTGTTCCAAGCCCTACTTTATCTGTAAGGGTAGTTTGGTATAAGTAGCCGTTAGCATTATCGCGGGTCCAATAAGCAAGTGCACCATTGTTTGGTGCTGCTGATGTAAGGTTCTTAGAGGCATCGGTGTACACTGCAGCAGATGCCGTTAAACCCGAAAGGTTAAGGCCTGCAAAAGCGGGAGATGCCCCTGTGTGTATATCCTGCGGGGCTGTTACTGTTACTGCGCCGGTAGCCGCAGAAACCGTAACGCGGTTAGGTGTACCGGTTAACGAAGTTACACCTGCATTGGTGATGGTACCGGTAGTGGTTATAGGGTTAGGCGAAAGTGTAATACCTGTACCCGCAGAAATAGAGGTAACCGTGCCACCGGATGATGGTGCTGTATTGGCAATAGTAAAATTAGGATATGTGCCTGTAACAGAAATTGAACTACCACCGGTAAGCACTACAGTTTGGTCGGGTGCGGTATTAGTAACCGTAATTGAGCCCGAGGTACTATTAATATTAATGCCAGTACCGCTGGTAAGCGTAGTATTCAAAAAGGTATTGCTGCTGGTACCAATTAATAGCTGGCCGGCCCCAACGGCAGTTAAACCAGTGCCCCCAAGGCTTACCGGCACCACGCCCAAACCCAGTGTAGGGTTAGCGCCACCGGTGCTGGTTAAAGGAGTGCTAACCGAAATGCTGGCAATGCTGCCACCGGCATCGTTTAGCTTTTGCCAACTGGGCGCAGCAGGAATACCTGTATTAATGTATAATCCGCTGGGCGCTAATGTGGCCCCCGTATTATACACTACCAGGCCTTTTTTAGGCAGGGCAATTGTAACGGCATCGGTACTGGATTGTAAATCTACATTGGGAAACGAAACTCCCTTACTGCCCGATGTTATATCCAATATAGCCGAGTTATTAGGTGTGGCGCTACCAATGCTCAGGCTACCTATAGAACCATTGCCACTTAATCTGAAATCGCCGGTTTGCAGGGTAGTACCGTTCCATATATAATAGCCGCTGCCCTGGGGCACATCGCCCGGTTGAATAGTGTTAGGTGTAAACCGGGTACCATCGCCGCGCAGATATTGACCTGCACCTGCGCTTCCATTTACCCGGTAGCCATTTCCGGTAGTAACATTTACGTCGCCCACTACATCGAGTTTATAGTTAGGTGAGTTTGTTCCTACGCCTACGTTTTGCGAAAATACGTGTGACGATGTAAAAGCGATGAATAATAATAGTGGATATATTCTTTTCATAGCGTTGGTTTAACGTTGTGGTTACAAAGATTATTCCTGTTACGTGTAATCTACTCATTATAGCCCGCTATAATGCATATAAAAACAGTTCATTCGTAGGATTCATATTGGCAAGAGTATTATAAAAATGCTCTCAATTCGGTATTATTACCTTATGACACCTTCAACAGATTTATTCAACCTTATAAAATCGCTAAAACAAACCGAGAAACGGTACTTTAAGGTTTATGCTGCTAAACTATCGCAGAGCAAAGAGCCGGAGTATATACAGCTGTACAAGGCCATAGAAGCCATGCCCGAATACGATGAAAGAAAACTGAAAGCGCATTTTAAGGGAAAAGCATTTGTGCGGCAGCTCCATGTGGTTAAAAGCTATCTTACAAACATTATACTTCAGTCGTTAGTGGCCTATTATTACGAAAGTTCGGCGCACAACAGCCTTGCCTTACTACTTCAAACTATCGAAATTTTATACGATAAAGATCAGCACAACCTTTGCCAAAAGCAAATTGAAAAAGGTATTCGCCTATGCAAAACATACAGCAAACAGAATTTTCTTTTCATTTTTCTGGAATGGCAAACACGCCTTTTAATACGTAGGCAAGACTACGACAAGGCTTTAGGCGTAATAGAAGAGCAGGCTGAAATATTAAACGCACTACAACAATACCTGGGCGCAAAAGAGAGGGCACTTAAAATTCACTATCGGTTAATTACAAAAGGGTTTCCGCGCACAGCACAACAGGTGAGAATGCTGAAAGAAGATATGCTGCATTTTGCAGGCAGAGACCGCCACGCCGGCAGCCTGCCCGAAGAAGAATACTACAGGCTGTTTGCTTTAAGTAATTTTTATGCCGGTAGCGGAGATCAAAAAAAGAGGGCGCAAACAATGAAACAACTGGTGGCTATGCTCGAAAAAAATATGCACTATTCACTTGAGCATCCTCACTTTTATATTAGTGCTCTCAATAACTATTACAATGCCGTGGTAAATGCCGGGCAAATAGGTCTTGCAAAAGATATTCTTGGAAAAATACGTAACCTATCTCAAAAGCTAAACCCTAAAAGACACGACACTAAAAATTATGCCTTGCTGGTATCGTACGATATTGAACTGGAGATTGCCATGCTAACCAACGAGACGTATACTGTGCTTAAGTATGTGCCGGAGATAAAGTTGCTTATTGACAAAACGGAAGGCGTGTTTCAAAAGTCAACTACGCTTGAACTTGT
>DATGWP010000221.1:0-3430 GCA_035299425.1 Chitinophagales bacterium
CAAACTTAACTCAATTTTCGCGTTTAGTCCCTAGCAGATACTAACGTTTTTTTGGGTTATCAAAGCTGAACCATGCGTTACGCTTATTTAAAACTTCTAAAAAAGATGGCATGAAATGATAATTCAAACTTTTTGAGCCACCTTTACGTTACGTAAAATAGTTTATGAAGAAATTATCTGTATTTGTTTTGGGCTTACTGCTTATGGCTTCGTCGTATGCATCGCAGGTGCTAATACCTATGGACCAGGGGCAGAGCAACCACCTGAAGGCTTATGGCATTGCGTTTTGGGTGCTTAAGCAAAATGTAACCGTAGATTGGTTGCTTAACTACCGCGGCGGCAGTTTTGCTATGCCCTATGCTACTGCCATAGAGAATGAATGTAAAATACGCGGAGTTAGTTTTGAAGTAATAGCCGGGGGGCAATACAATGCCATACTTACCGAAATAGCTGACCCGGAAAAGAATATGGATGTGATGAAGCTGGAAAAGGCTCCCAAGGTGGCGGTGTATTCTCCAAAAAATAAACTACCATGGGATGATGCTGTAACGCTGGTGCTTAAATATGCCGAGATACCTTATGAAGTAGTGTATGATGATGAAGTGCTGGACGGAAAACTGCTGCTATACGATTGGCTGCACCTGCACCACGAAGATTTTACAGGGCAGTATGGAAAGTTTTTTGGCAGCTATGGCGGCGCACAATGGTACCAGGATGATGTAGCTACGCATGAAGCCACGGCCAAGCGCAGGGGCTTTGCCAAAGTATCGCAAATGAAGCTGGCGGTGGCTAAAACTATCCGCGATTTTGTGTTTGGTGGTGGGTTTATGTTTGCCATGTGCAGTGCTACCGATAGCTACGATATTGCACTATCGGCAGAGGGAACGGATATATGCAGCGAGATGTATGATGGTGATGCACAATCGCCGGATGCACAATCGAAACTGGATTTTGCGCGCTGCTTTGCATTTGAGAATTTCCACCTGCGTACCGACCCAATGTTTTATGAATACAGTGATATAGATGTAACCACTTACCGCACCGTGCCTAAAGACCTGGATTACTTTACCTTGTTTGATTTTAGCGCTAAATGGGACCCTGTACCTACTATGCTATGCCAGGACCATACCCGCACTATCAAGGGTTTCTTAGGCCAGACAACAGCGTTTAACAAGAAGATGATTAAAAGCAATGTGCTGGTGATGGGGCAAAACAAATCGGCCGGAGAAGCGCGCTATATACATGGTGAGTTTGGAAAGGGACTATGGAGCTGGTATAGCGGCCACGACCCTGAAGATTATCAGCACCTGGTGGGCGACCCGCCAACTAATCTTGACCTGCACCCTAACTCGCCGGGTTACAGATTGATACTGAACAATGTGTTGTTCCCGGCAGCGAGGAAGAAAAAGCAGAAGACGTAGTTTGCCTAGAAGGTAAATGTTTTGGGCATTAGCTTTTTGCGGACACCATCTTTCTCAACTATTATCCCATCAATTGTAAGTTTATCGCCTTTCTTAGCTCTGTTCGTCCACCATTGCAGTTTATCAGATTGCCATGTATAGGATGATTTGAATATCTCGCCTTTACTGGAGAAGATAATAGAGTATTCTTTGACAGTATAAGCAGATGGCAGCCCCAAGGCCTCTTCAATGGTTTTAAACTTAAAAAAGGAAGTATCTACAACTTGGTTTTGTGCCGAACGGCTAACCACAAAGGTAGTTGTGGGTTGCGAGCCGGCACTAAGGCCCCAAAATATAACTATAACCGCCATCGTTTGCTTTATCATATAGGTTGTATCTGCAGATACAATACAATTACCCCAAAAAAGTAACAGTTTACAATAACAACGAACAGAATTTCCCCAATCTGGGGAGAGAAAATTGAAATAAAAGGGCTTTTAGCTTAGAAAAATGTTTCGGCACGGCGTTTGAAATTACAACAGCAGAACGATAAATTAATTAAACCCTAAAAACATATACCATGAAAGCGAATAACAAAACAACCGGCACATTCCGCTACATTCTTATTGAAGACGAAAATGGTCTTGACTTTGTAAGAATAAACACGCGCAACTAAAGATTTTGAAAAACGGGTAAAACCAATTTTCACGAGAGCACTGCCTAATCCGCGGTGCTCTTTGTTTTTGGGACGGGTTATTTTAAAAGACTTCCGAAGTTGAAAAAACTTCTGAAGTCCTAGAACCATAATAAAAACAAGAGCGCCCGTTTCGATGAAGAAACAGGCGCTCTTGTTTTAGTAGACATCCGAAGTTGAAAAAACTTCGGTGTTGATGATTTAGTAGTTTGCTTCTTTCTTCCAGTTAGTAAATTCCTTTTTGTCTATCTGGCTGAAAATATCTTTTAACGCTGCAGCCCATGCTTTTTTAGGGTCGCCGCCGCTTGCCTTGCCGGTCAGCTTTTTAGTCCACAACACTTTGTGTGTAGCTATATCTATAAATGTAACATGTACAGTAGCTGTTTCGGTGGTCTTGTTAAAGCTTTCTGCAATAAAGGCTACAGCCAAGCCATCTTTCTTAAGGCCAACAGGTACGGTAGCTGCAATTTCTTCGATTTTTTCAGGCGTAAACTCTACAGCCTCAGATGATTTAAGTCCTCCTGTTTCGCGGGCAAGGTTTAGTTTTTGCGTGCCGTTAGGGTCTTTGAACGCCGAGTTCTTTTTGAAAACCTTGGCAATATCCAGGTCTACAGTCACATCGTTCCAGGCCTTGAAGTATTCATCTTTAATTTTGTGCGGAGACTCATCGCCGAAGCCAATCATTTTCACATTACGAAAATCGATACCCAGCCAGCCTATAGTAGGGCTGCTGAACACTTTGTGCGAATCTTGCGCCTGTAAAGCAACCATGCAAACCAGGGCCGCCAGCAGTAATACGTTCTTTTTCATTTGTTTCTTTTTGTTTTAGTAAGCAAAATAAAAATAGAAAAATGCGGGAAATACAAAACCACAGCGGCTAATTACTTCTTCGCTTTTTCTGCCTTCTTAAGTTCTTTTACAATATCGCCCACGTGCCGGTCATCCATATCCATCAAACCTGCATAATGGATACCGCCAACACATTTGTGCTCTGCGGCATCTACCAGCACTATACCACCCCACTGTGATTGGTTAATATACACATATACCACATCTGCGCGCGACTCTTCTATAGCTTTTTTGTACTCGGCATCGCTTACCAATTTGTATTTATACGGATAAACTTTGGGCAGTTTTTCGGCTCCCCGTTTCATATCCGTTGTTTTTATGTAAAGGGTTTTTGTTTTGATTACCGGCAGTCGTTCGTTGTAGAAATTATCATTCATATAGTTAACACCATACAAACAGCTACCCAAAGGGCCTTTTTCGTCATTGCGCATAAATTCGATTGCATCGTTAATGCCGGCTACTGCATCCATTAGCCTGAATTTGTTTT
>DATGWP010000222.1:0-28819 GCA_035299425.1 Chitinophagales bacterium
AAAGATTTCAAGGCTTCATTCTTTGCAGCCGTAAATGCATTGCTTAACTCTTCTTCACTCCTAACCACGCGCATACCCCTGCCACCACCACCGGCAGCAGCCTTTAGCATAACCGGATAACCAATTCGCTCTGCTTCGCTCATGGCATCGCTTAGCTTTTGCAACTTAAAGTTGCTATCGGGTATAAGCGGCACACCTACTTCGCGGGCTACCACTTTAGCAGCTACTTTATCGCCCAGGCGCTCCATTACATCGGGGCGAGGCCCTACAAAGGTTATCCCCTCTTCGGCGCAACGCTTAGCCAGCAATACATTCTCTGATAAAAAACCATAACCCGGGTGAATGGCATCCACGCCGTTCTGCTTAGCTGTTTTAATAATCTCTTCTATATCAAGATATGGTTTAAGCGGTTCGCTGTTTATACCTATCTGGTACGATTCATCGGCTTTGTAGCGGTGTAGCGAGTACCGGTCTTCAAAAGTATATACGGCAACGGTTTTAATTTTCAATTCTGCCGCCGCGCGTAAAATGCGGATAGCTATTTCGCCACGATTGGCAACCAGTAGTTTCTTAAATTTATGTGCAGCCATAGTGCTTACATTTTGAATTTTGGAACAAAAATGCAGCGCTAAGGTAGAAGTAGAAATTAAACCCAAAAGGGGTGTTGATTACTTTAGCCAGAAGAAAAACCTACAACAAAAAGCTTTATTTCAGCTGCGCTTCAATAATCTTCTTTTCCCAGTCTTTCCATGCGTTTAAAGAGTAAATACCCTGGGCCATTGATTTAACAGATTCTTGCTTTAGTAAGCTTTTAAGTGAACGAGAAGCGGGATTACCAAGGCGACCGTTAGGAGAAAGACAGGCATTAAACAGATTGCCAATCAATTCTTCATCTACATATTTTAAGCGCTCAATAGCATCTATTGCTTTAAGGCGTGTGCGAAACTCATACCGGTTAGATGTATAGCCAACCAGCTCTTTATGCCATGCTGCAGTATCTGCACTTGCCGGTTGCTCCCTGCAATTAATTTCGAGCCAGGCTATGCGTACATTGTTGTTTATGCCCTTTACATTTTTAACCTTTTCGAGATACTGCGTAACTTTTGCAGGGTAAAGTTTACAGAGTTTTCTGAGAGTGTTTTCTATTGTAACATACGAACTATCAGCAAGCAGAGTCTCTATATCCGGCAAAACGCTTTCCGGTATTTCAGCCAGCTCGTCAACTACAGCACGGCGCACCAGGTGGTCCTTATCGTGTGCAGCACGTTTAAATAATTCGATAGTAGCCGTGTTGCGGTCATTAGCCAGCTGCATTACCACCTCGCCGCGCATCTGGTTAAAGGTTTCTTTGGCAAACACCTTTAAGAGCAAATCACGCTTCTTTTCCATATCAATATCGCGCAATGCAAATAATGCATCGTACCGGTCTATCATATTCTTAGCCTTTTGCACCTGCGCCGACAACTCGTCGAAGTTCTTTTTAAAGGTTATTGTTTTAAGGACATTACCGGCCGGGTCGAATAGTGCGTAGTCAATTTGCCGCCCTGCGGGGGCGCTTACATATACCGTATCCGCTGCATGGCTTAGCCATACTTTTTTAGAGGAAGAGGAGCCATCTTTGAAATACACTTCGAACACAACCGGCATTTTAAAATAAGAGGTAAGCTCATCTACCTTTTGGTTTTGAGCCACAAAAAAAGCGACCTGGTCTTGTTGTCTTTCATACGTTACATCAAAGGCAGGTATGCCAGCACGGTAAACCCACTGGTCGAAAAACCAATCGAGGTTTATACCAGCCGTTTCCATAAAGGCATATTGAAAATCGTGGTTACTTACGTTGCTATAAGCATGTTTTTTTAGATAATTAGTTATACAGCGCCTGTAAACAGAATCGCCCACTACATAGCGCAGCATATCTATTACATGACTGCCTTTAGGATAATGGCGGGCACTGCCCCCATGGCTATGCGCTACCGGATACCGGTCGCCGCGGTCGGCATTTATAGCCTGCGACGCTTCACCCCGCTTTCCCCACTGGTACTGGTCCTCTCCCATTACCGAATGCAAAAACTGTTTGGCGTAATATGTAGCAAAGCTTTCGTGCAGCCAGTGATGCTGTGCGCTATATTCAGTTATGTAATCGCCAAACCACTGGTGCGTTAACTCGTGTGCATTGGTACTCACATAAGGACGCTCTAATACAGTACGAGCGTCGGTTAAGGAAAAATCCCCATAAATGGTAGCGGTAGTATTTTCCATAGCACCAAACATAAAATCCTGCACCGGTACGTTGCAGTACGTTTCCCAGGGGTAAGGCACTCCGGTTTGTGCAGGCAGCCAATCCATCATCTCTGCACTGTACTGGTAAGTTGGCGCCGCTGTTTGAGGGCGGTCGCTATAATAATACTGGCGCGATACCATGCCGTTTTTGCTCTTGTAATCTTTGTACGCAAATTTATCTATAGCCAACATGATAAGGTAAGGCACCATAGGCTTGCTCATAGCGTAGTGCCAGGTGGTAGTACCATCTGTGTTCTTCTTCTTATCCTTCAATACCCCGTTAGAAATTACAGTATATAATGAATCGAAGGTGATAGTAGTTTCGGTTATCATCTTATCGTTTACATCGTCATACACGGGTATCCAAAACCTGTTATCTACGCCCTGCCCCTGCGTCCAGATTTGCTTGCGGGTAAAGTAAAGGTCGTTATCGGGGTTCTTAGCATCCACATTCCAGCCTATAAAGTAGAGGCCTTTGCGCGGAGTAGCTTCATAAGTAATATCCAGTTTATACTGTTTGTTCCAGCTCATAGGCTGATAGAAACGGATAGTAAGGCCGGCGCTATCTTTATTGAAGGTTACATCTTTACCATCCAGCAATACCTTTTTTACATCAATACCCGGTGCATCTAAAAAAAGCGTATCTACTACATATTGTATGGGCCTGAAATCGTACTTAACATTGCCCATTACTTTCCTCTCTTTAGTATTGAACTTTACATTCAGGTTCATCTTCAAAAAGTCGACGTTATGCTCGCGCACACGTCCGCTTGCATCGCGCAGATAGCAGATAGAAGAGTCTTGTGATAGTGCGGAAGTGGGAATGAGGAATGAGGAAGAAAATACAAACAATACAAAATAGAATAAGCAACGTTTCATATGGCCGGATTTAATGACCAGACAAAGAAATTCTATTTCGGCAATAATAGAAGTGAAACCTTGTTACAAACAGGTTAAAAACAGCACGAATCTACTGCACAATAATCCGCTTGCTTACCCGTGCATTTTGCGAGCGGTAGCTTACAAAGTACATACCCTTTGCAAGTTCATCTGTTTGCAGGGTAACGTGGTGGCGGATAGAGTTCTCAGTATGAATAGTGCGTATAGTTCTGCCCGAAATATCCGTAAGCTCTATTACCCCTTCCTCATCTGCGGCCAGGTTAACCTCCACATTCAGCAAACCGGTGGCAGGGTTAGGGTACACCTGCAACCTTACAGGATTATCATCTATACCCTGTATGGCAGTATGTATGGGTTCCGTAGGCGCTTCTTTAGGTGGGTTATTACCCAACAAGTAACCCACGGTAAACTCATAATGAACATTGCGGCCAAAGTCGGGGTCAAAGTTTTTGATAAGCGAATTGGGCACTTTGTACAAACGCAACTGGCCGCTGGTTTCATACCATGGGTCAGATGTGCCAGCGTTGGGCGGTTGGTTTACAAAAAATTTGAGGCCATCGCCGCAACCAAAATTAAGCGAGTCGAAATCGAAGAAATCGAACGCATAGCTACCTGGCTGCAGGCGCATAGTGTCGCGAATAGTAGTAGATGGGGTAAATGTATTGCGGAACTTAATCGTGTCGCCATCTTCATTACGCACTACATAACTATTTTCCCATGGCTGATTGTTGGCCTGAAACTGTATATACAAAATCGAATCGAGCTTAGGTGTTAAGTTGAAAGACGACTCCAACTTATTGTTGAAGTTGTACTCATCCGGATGTTGGTTGGGCCAACTAACCTCTGCATAAAAGCGGCGGTCTGCGGTATCCAGCCCGAACCAATCGAAGGCCGGTAGCGCAACTACTTCTGTCTCGAAAGGTGGCAGGTTGCCGGTCCATTCGTAATACCAATAGCTTCCGCCCTTTACCCAATACTTAATCTGTGCATAGGTAAGGTTTTGTTTACCGGTATTCTTAATCTTTACTTTAGGTTGGGTTGAAATTGGATTCCAGTGCAAATATGGCTTAGCCGAGTTAGGGGCAATTATTTCATCCACAGCCACGTCGTAATCCTTCTGGCTGCTGTAGGTAACCAGGTAAACCGAAATGCCATAACCCGCGCTTCCGCCAGACTGTATGGCAAAATCATCCAGATCCATATCAATAAAAGCATTTTGGCCGGGAGTAACATTTGGGGTAATGTCGAATTCATAAACAGGCACTTTATCTCCGGGGCACCAGTTGGCGCGGGGAAAAATCCAGGTGCCACCCTGGGGTGCTACCGGGTTTAGGTCGCAATCATCTTTCCAGAAAAGTTTGCTGTGTACAAGCACACTATTCACCTTAAGGTAAAAACTATGCGGGTCGAACTCCCCCTGGTTTCCGTGGCCGGTAATAATAACTGCCAGCTTTGCCGAAGTTACGTTCGGGCCAATAGCCAGCGACTTTCCGGTCAGCTGGTTCTCGAAATCGGTAGAGTTGCCATACCCATAATATGAATGATACACCTCGCGCACGTTTTCTACCGTACGGGTGGGTGGGCCTTCTATAAATATGTATTCAACTTTGGCGCGAAAGGCATCGCTCCAGCCATCGTAGTGCACACGCACCAGCACCGAATCTTTAAACATAGCTGCGTAATCGGTTACATCATATATATAAGGATGTGTCCAACTGCTATCAAATCCGTGAGCCTGGTTACTTGGCCAGTTCCAATCCATATAATTACCGTAAGGTGTAATAAGGCGTCCTAACTCGGTAAAGTTTACATGGTCGGTATAGCTCCAGGTAGTATCGTGCGCCACAGTATCAATAGCAACAATGGAAGAATCGAGCGTTCCGCTCTTTTTTCCCAGCTCGGTATTAACGGTATAATCCCAATGCGAGCAGGCAGGCGTACCGCAACCTAAGGTAAAACGCATAATTATCTTCTGGTAGGTAACATTGGTATTGGGAAACACTACCCATTCATCATCATTACTTGGCGGGCCCGCCAGGTTAGAGGCATGGTGGGCTACAATAATGGTAGTATCGCCGGTAGCGGCAATAGATACCAGCGATAAAAAGAAGGCAAAAGCAAAAAGAGTAAGGTGTTTTATCATCAGAGTAAATGTTATGTGGTAAAAGTAGGGAAATAAAAACAGCTGAAAGCGAAGAAATAAATGCCGGTAAACCGTTGGAACAAGATGGGCCTGCTGTAACACAATTTGAGCGTTGTAACAAAGGCCTTAAAATGCCCTTATTTCACTGTAACAAGAGTGAATTACCTGTAACCTTTTAGTGATTGCCCCCGTATAATTATGTATGTGGCGCAACGCACAGCGAACCACAGAGATAACAAAAAATGTTCTTTACTAAGTGCGAAAAAGGGAAATAAAAAAAAGCCCCGAAGGGCTTTTAGAAAGACAAAAAAATAGAGTAAAAAAGATTAGCGGATTAAGGTAACAGTACCTTTAGTTTCAAATTTTTTACCATCCAGTAATGTAGCAGTAACCTGGTATACAAACACGTTTGTATTTTGAATTTCGCCCTTGTAAGTACCATCCCAGCCGTTAAACTGATTGTTAGACTGGAAAACTAACTCTCCCCAACGGTTGAATACTTTCATATCCACGTTATTAATCCCTTTTCCGAACACCATAAACACATCATTGTTGCCATCACCGTTCGGTGTAAATGCATTAGGCACAAATGGTTTAGGATCTCCCACAACATTAATTTTAGCAGTAGCTTCTATTGTGCAACGTCCGTTGTATGTAACTGTCAATGTATAATCATTCGACTGGTCATACGAGTTCACAACCGGGTTTGCACAGTCTGTGCAGCTCAATCCTGCATTTGGCGACCAGCTGTATACTACAGAATCTGACATAGCAAAGGCAGAAAGGGTAGTGTTTAACTGTATGCTTCCTCCCATTTCGATAGTAGTATCTCCAGGTATAATTTCAAGTGTTGCAGCTTCAGGCGCAGTTATCATTATGGTAGTATCAGTAGCGCAGCCATTGTTATTTACAATGTGCAGTGTATGTGCACCAGCAGCTACATTGTAAAACTCGTTCAATTGCTGGTTGCCACCGTTATCCAGAGCATACAGGTATGGCTGGTTAAGGATAGAAACCGGGGTTACTACGATAGAGCCATCAGTGCTTGCAGGGCAAGATACCGGAGTGGTAGCAATTTGTATTTCATCTGCCGGAGGCTGTGGCAGGTTGATGTTGGCAACCTTAACACAGTTATTGGCATCGCTTACGCTTATTACATAGTCGCCTGCTACAAGGTTGGCAAAGGCGCCTACGTTGTTGCTTTGCACGGTAGCGTTGTTAAAGCTTAGCGTATACATAAACGAACCGTTACCACCAGTGCAATCGGCGTTGATGCTTCCATTGGCAGCGTTGTAGCATAGCGGCGCTAATGAAGAAGCAGTAACACTCATTGGCTGAGGCTCGGTAAGCGTAGTAGAAGCTGTAGCTGTACAGTTGTTAGCATCGGTAACTACAACCGAGTAAGTACCGGCAGTAAGGTTAGCAATAGACGGTGTAGCATCGGCTGATGGAGTAGTCCATACATAGTTGTAAGGGGCAGTACCACCGGCAGCAGTTGCGTTGGCAGTACCATCACGGCCGGCGTTAGGTGTAATTGAAGTTCCTGTTCCGCCAAGGTTGCAGGTTACATTGGTAGAAGCCATAGAGATGTTAACCTGGGCAGGCTCAGTAACTGTCATAGTAGTATCGGCCTTGCAACCGTTAACATCAGTAGCGGTTACTGTATATTGAGCACCTGCCGAAAGGCCGGTAGCAGTGCCACCGTTTCCGCCGGTATTCCATACCAGGTTGATAGAACCTGCACCACCTGCTGCTGTTACATTAATAGTGCCGTCGTTTCCGCCGTAGCATTTAACCGGAGTAGCTACCGGCGTGCTGAAGTGGATTGGGGTAGTAGAAGCAACAGTAACACCTGCAGTAGCCGAGCAACCAGAAACGTCGGTAACAGTTACAGTGTATGCACCGCCACCTAAACCGGTTACCTGTTGTGTATTGCCTGCGTTGCTCCATACATAAGTATAAGGAGCTGTACCATTGGCAGTTGCTGTGGCAGTACCATCGTTGTAGCCATAGCAGGTTTCGTTAGTAGATGAAGCGCTAAGGCTTATGCTGCCCAAAGAAACCGATACAGTATCTTTTGTTCTGCAGTTACCGCTTGTAACCTCTACTACGTAGTTAGTGGTTGTAGTTGGCGATGCAACCGGGTTAGCAATATTGGCTGCGCTCAATGTGTTGGCCGGTGTCCAGTTGTATGTAAATGGGTTGCCATTAACAGTGCTACCGGTTACTACAGCATTTAGCTGCATGCTGGTAGAAGAGCAACTTGCCACATCGGGGCCGGCGCTAACACTAAATGGAGCCGAGATTACCGTAATTGTTACAGTATCTGAAGATTGACAAACACCTAAATCAGCAGTTACTGTATATGTAGTAGTAGCGGTTGGTGTAGCAATAGGATTTAAGATAGAAGCGCTTGATAAGCTTAAAGCGTTATTCCAGTTTACAAGGCCAAGGCCAAGCGCATTTAACTGAGCCTGGTCGCCGGCACAGATTGTCATGCCCAAACCTGCATCTACGCCGAAAGAATCAATTAACAATAACACTGCGCTATCATAAGGCAAAGCATCGCAGGCAGTGAAAAGGCTGATAACAATACGCTCGGTGCCTTCTACTATACCGTCAGATATTGGATTGATGAAAAGAGAAACAATAGTGTCGCCTGCAGGTATAATAATGCTATCGGCAATGGCGGTATAATCAACACCGTTGATTGCGCTACCACTAATACCAAAATGAACCACAGAAGCCTGGTTGATAGGCTTTTGCAAGCGGAAGTTAACCTTACCGCGAACGCAACCTTCCATTGCATTGGTAGTGTTAGGCTCGTCTGTTTCGGCAGAATCGATACTCACATAGTTAGAAGTTAAGCTGTTGGCCTCTAAAAACACACCTGAGTCGTAAATACCGTCGCCAGCATCCGCAATTACCAGTTTAAGGTGGTATGTCTGGCATGGTTGAAGTCCCTTTCTTTTTGCAGTAAGCACTTTAGTAAAGCCATCGTACTGAATGTAAGTATTGTTCGTATTGTATGGGGCGGTATAGCCATCGCCATTATCTACATAATACTGAGAGTAGCTGTTATCATTTACGTTATCAATAGTTACCGGTGTAGTTGTACCAGGTATTAAAGCTATGTTTTGCTGGCCGGCAATACCAGGGCCGCTGATAAAGAAAGCGAATGCATCATTGTATCCGCTGTTTACCCATTCGGTATATTCTTCTGAGCCAAACACATAACGGAACTCAACGCTATCGCTAAGTACCTTCATGTCAAACTCAAGTGCGCAGGCATCTTTGGTAGTAGCGCCAGCCAAAGTGTTAAGCGATGGGTCGCCCGGGGCTAAGTTATCCCAACCTTCTGCACCAGAATTGTTAGGACCGGTAATCATAGTATCCGATCCGGTAGTAAGTACTATACCTTCTGTCATACCCAGGTTGCAGTTATTGCAGGTAAAAGTTCCTGCTGCACCGTTAGGGCAATTCATGGTTACGTTGCTAATAGTAACGCCATTACCAGCTAATATTTGCGACAGCTGACTGCCATTATTATTAGTAGTAGCTGAAATTTGTGCAATTGCTGCCTGAGAGAGCAACAAAGTAAGGAGGAATGTGGTAAATAGCTTATTCATAAAATTGCCGCGTTTATACCTTCAATTTAAAGCCAAAACAAAGTTCTGTCAAGCATATTTTTATAAAAGTTAAAAATATTTCTTACAGATTGATTATCAACAACATGCGCACACAAAACATACCTTGTTTTTATATAAAAACAACGCCGCGTTTGCACGCTACAATTAATGCCCATTAACAATATCTTTCGTCCGTTTTCGTCCTATCCCGGGGTTGGGGGATAAATGCGCCCCGGATTATTGTAACGAATATAATTAACCTAAAGTAAAGTTTTTATTAAACTTTAGAATGTTTTGGGAAATGGAAAACTTTGGCTTGGTTTGCGCGCCTTTTTAAAACGCCTGAAGCAGACCTAAAATACGGCCGGCACCGGCAGTGAAATTTAACATGAAGAACAAAGAGACGATTATTGGCTGGATATTAATAGCCGCATTGATGATTGGGTTTACCTATTATCAAAATCAAAAATTTGCCAAAGAGCAAAAGCAGAAGGAAGAAATAGCCACCGCAGCCCGACAAGATTCGATTAAACTGGCCAGGCAAATGAAGCCCGTGCAGCCTATAGCTACCACCGATAGTACGGGGGCTATGCAGGCCGATAGCACACCTGCTACAGCGGCTTTGGCAAGTACCGATAGCAATGTACTGGCGCAACAATACGGTGCTTTTGCAGCGGCAGCTACCGGGGAAGAAAAAACGTTTGTAATAGAAAACGAGGTTCAGAAAATTACACTGGCCAACAAGGGCGGGCAAATAAAAAGTGTAGATCTTAAAAATTATAAAACCTGGGACAAAAAACCACTTATACTATTTGGAAACAAAGCCAACACACTTAGCTACCAGTTTTTTATAGATGGCAACCGCGATGTAGATACCAAAAACCTGTATTTTGAACCGGTAGGAGAAACTTTTACTGTAAAGGGAGATTCATCCAAATCGTTTACACTACGAGCCACCGTTGCACCCGGTAAATATATAGAGCAGCAATATATACTTAAGGGTAACAGCTACCTGTTGGATTACAATATTAATATGGTGGGGCTTAACACAGCGGTAGCGGCCAACAATACTTACATAAATGCCGTGTGGAGCAATACGCTTGAAAGTGTAGAGCATAATATTGAACTGGAAAGGCGCTACAGCGCCCCTTATTATCGCTACAGCAAAAGCGATGTAGAACACCTGAACGAAGATAAAGAAGAAGACCAGGCTGAGTTTGATGCACCGGTAGAATGGATATCTTTTAAGCAGCAGTTTTTCAACATTACTTTATTCAGCAAGCAGGAGATACAGAAAGGCGGCAAAATAAAAACCCACTATACCAAAGATAATGTGAGCTACGTAAAAAAATACGATGCCAACTTTACCTTACCCTACACCAACGGCGAAAAATCGAGCTACGGTTTTCAGTTTTATATAGGGCCTAACCACTTTAATACGCTGGCCAGTTTAGATAAGGAAACGGAAAACATTATAAAGCTTGGTCCCGATTTCTGGATGTTTAGCTGGATAAGCTATATCACCCGCTTTATAATATGGGTTTTCAGCTGGTTCGATAGCGTGCATTTAAACTATGGTATCATCATTTTGTTAATGACATTGATATTGAAAATTGCCTTGCACCCGCTTACGGCAAAATCGATAGAGAGCGCTGCCAAAATGAAAATACTGGCGCCGGAGTTAGCCGCCTTAAAAGAAAAATATGGCGACGACCAGGCTAAGATAGGCTCGGAGCAAATGAAGATATACCAGCGCGCCGGTGTAAGCCCGTTTGGCGGTTGCCTTCCCCTCCTGTTGCAGATGCCGATACTGATGGCGATGTATTATTTCTTCCCGGCATCTATCGAGTTAAGGCAGGAGGCTTTCCTTTGGGCCAACGATTTATCGAGCTATGACTCGATAGTAACATTTGCTACTGCCCTACCCCTAATTGGCAACCACATTAGTTTGTTTACTATTTTAATGACAATAACATCGATAGGCCAGGCGGTAATGAACAACCAGATGAACGCTATGACCAACCAGCAGCCGGGTATGAAATACATGCCTTACTTTATGCCGGTATTGCTCATGTTTATGTTTAACAGTTTCCCTGCGGCCTTAACATACTACTACCTGTTGCAAAACCTGCTTGGTATGGCTCACCAATGGATTATTCAAAAATTCTTTATTAACGACGAAAAACTTCGTAAGCAAATAGAGGAAAACAAGAAGAACCCAAAACCTGTATCAGGCTGGCAAAAGAAACTGGCCGATATGCAGAAACAAGCCCAGGAACAGCAAAGCCAAAGAGGCAAAAAATAATTGCAGCACACCAAAACAAACAACCCATAAGCTCCGTTTATGGGTTGTTTGTTTAAACAAGTTTAATTGCTCACCTTTACGGGATAAACAGCTGATTGAAAATGAAAGTAGTACTTGCAATAGCCCCGGTATGGGATTCTGTCACCCCCAATCTTGCTTTGGCGTTTTTGAAAGGCAGCTTGCAGCATGCAGGGTACGATTGCAAATGCATTGATTTTTCGATACAGTTCAGGCCCATCATGGTTTCGGCACTTGGCGATGAAGGTGCAGAAGAATACATAGCCAGCCACCCTAAACTTTATAAAAGCTGGGCTAAACAAATTTGCGACGAAAACCCGGACGTAGTAGGTTTTAGCATATTAGGTTCTAATATTAAAAATACGGCGCTGGTAGCTAAAGAGGTTAGAAACCTGCTACCTAATGTAATGATAGTTTCGGGCGGGCCCAGCCTAACGCGCGAGAACAAAGACTGCCTGGAGCAAGCGCTTGAATTTTCTAATTACCTTATAGAGGGTGAAGGCGAAGTTGCGCTTGTAGAATTTGTAAAATGCTACGAAAGCAATGGCGATTTTACGAAACTTAAGCAAGTATGGTTTAGTGATGCTTCGGGTAAGGCTGTATATACGGGGCATACCAATTTGCAAAATATTGATACCATACCGTACCCCGACTTTACCGATTTTAACCGCAAATTATACCCATCACCACATAAGTTACCATTGCTATTTTCAAGAGGTTGTATACTTAACTGCAACTATTGCGAGAATAAATGGAACCACCTTACCCAGCGCTCGCGCACGGGTCGCAATGTGTTTGAAGAACTGAAACACAACGTAAACAAATACAACATTAAGGAGTATATGTTTAACGACGACTCACTTATATCGAGCAAAACACTACGCCAGTTGGATGAGTATTGCGACCTGGTGATGGCGGAAGGATTGGTAATGCCCTGGAGCGTATACGGCACACGTGTTGAGCGTTTGATTACACAGCCTTTTTTACACAAACTGCGGTTGAGCGGTATGGAAAGGGTATCGCTGGGTGTTGAGAGCTTTTCATCGCGGGTGCAGAAGGAAATGGGCAAATCATCGCGCTACGACGATGCTGATAAAATGTGCCGGATGTTTGCTAACGAAGGTATAAAAACCGAAAGCTGGATCATATACGGATACCCTACCGAAACGGACGCTGATTTTGATGAAACATTACAATGGTTTGTAAAAAATCCCAATGTACTAAGCCATGTTACAGCCAATTCGTTTGGACCTAACGCTAAGTACTTACACGACCGGCCGGGTATTGTAAAAACCTTATCGCCCATTCTTGGCCATTGGGAGGGGTTGGAAAGTACCCTTGAAAAACGCAAGCAGCGCTTTCTTGCATTAATTGAGGTATTGGAAGCGATACGGGTAGCACGAAAAGGAGAATTTAGCTTTTACTTCGGCGATCCTCTATACGTAAAGTACTTCTCATCATGGACTAAAAAGGACAAACAATTGTTGCTGGAAAGCTGGGAAAAAATTGAAGACCCTATAGGATACCAAAACCGACGGAAAGGATTTGGCAAGTGGCTGCGTATCTTAGGGATTAAACAGGATGAAAGCAATCTGGCTGAGCATGTTTCGCGCGTGCCGGTATACGAAAAACCTAAACTTGAAATAGGCGAAACCAATGACATGAGGCAAAAAGTGTTTGCCAGAATATGGCAGCAATTGGAAACACAAAAAGACATGGCCGCCGGTGATAAGGAACTAAAATTTGAGCAGTACAAAACCACGATAAACAGTTTGAAAGTTCACCTTAACGATAACGTATCGGAGGATGTAATGCTTGCCATGAGCCTGGTATCGCCCATAGAAGAAATACTAAAAAACCTTGACATGCACGCTCCAGAGTATATAGCCCAGCAAGTGGTAGAGGCTGCTTCTAATTTTGACATTCCATCAATGGTAAATACGAACTAAACATTAGCAACACTAACACTTACCAGGTTCAATAATATCCCTGCTACTGCTGCTATTAGTATAACATACGGCTCTTGTAGTTTTTTTATGTAGATAAGCCCCAGCAAGGCACCCAGCGCAATAAAAGCAGACGGAACATCTATAATAGACCGCGATGCTATTACCAATACAGCACCGGCTAAAGCACCTATCACCGAAGCAGTGATGCCATCAACAAATGCTTTGAGAGATGCATTCTTTGCATATTTTTTAAAATAAGGGGCTGGTATTATGGTAAATAGATAACAAGGCAAAAAAGTGGCAGTGGCTGCAACCAGGGCACCGGGAAACCCGGCTACCAGGTAGCCAATGAAACCGACTGTAATAACTACCGGGCCTGGTGTTATCATTGCTACTGCTATTGCGTCCAGAAACTGGTGCTCATTCAGCCAATGGTATTGTGTAACTACTCCACTATGCAAAAATGGCACTATTGCCAATCCGCTGCCGAATACAAATGCACCTGCCTTAGAAAAGAACAACGCTATCTGCACCAGTATGTTCGAATTAAACTCAGAGAACCCAAGGCCGCCTATTAGCAATGCATTAGCCACATTATTGCGCTTAGCCCAAGCTGGCGGTGCTTTTACAAGCATATATACAATACCGGTAAGCACAAAAAACCAGAGCATTTCTGTTTGGGTTACATACGTAAGCACTGCGCCGGTAATAAAAAACATCCATAGCATCCAATTGTTACGGAGAGAAGCTGCACTAAATGAGCCAATAGATTTTACTGTAAGTTTATAACTGCTTATGATAATAATACCAATAACGGCCGCACCCACACCATAAAATACAGCTTGCATCCATGGCAGGCCGCCAAATGCCTGGTAAGCGATGCCAATAAGCAATACCATAATAAACGAGGGCAGCACAAATGAAATGCCTGCTAGTGTAGCCCCTAACAAGCGGTAATGGATAAAGCCAATATAAATACCTAACTGTGCTGCAAGTGGCCCTGGAGAAAGCTGTGCAAGGGCAAGGCCCTCTTTGTAGTCATCTTCACTAATCCATTTTTTATTTTCTACTAAGTCGCGATGCATGTAACTGACCAGTGCCACCGGCCCACCAAAACCTGTAGCTCCAAGTTTTAAAAAGTAGAGCGTTAAATCTTTAAGAGAATAGGCAGGGGTATTCTGTAGTTCCATTGGTATCAATCAAACTTTTTGAATGCAAAAAACACAGCGCACAGCACAAAGAAAAAACTAACCGCATAGTTCCAGCGCATGCCCTCTTTTAAATAAAAGACTGAGAATAGTGCGAAGACTACCAGCGTAATTACCTCCTGTATTATTTTTAGTTGTGCCGCCGTAAAAGTACCATCGAAGTAACCGCCACGGTTGGCCGGCACCATCAGACAATATTCGAAGAAAGCGATGCCCCAGCTAATAGCAATGGCTTTCCAGAGCGGTAAATCTTTAAACTTAAGGTTGCCATACCAGGCAAAGGTCATAAATATGTTGGAGGCAATAAGGAGTGCAATAGTACGCATGAGTACATTTTAGAACGCTAATTTGGATAAATCTTTATTAATTATTGGTTGTTTAAGTCTCCCCTTTTGTTTCATCCCGCCTTATGCGGGAAGGGGAGATTTAGAGGGGTCTATAACCCTATCTCAACCATCATTTCCTGTTTGCGCTCGGTTTGTTCGGCTATTAAAAAGGCTACCTGCTCAGCATGGGTGCGTATTTCGCGCACGGCTGTACTCTCCCATTCCATTGCTTTTCGTAGCGGCCCAATAGCATAGGCATTTTGTAATACCACCCCTGTATCGCGCATAATCTCGCCGCGCATACCCGTGCGTACACCTAACTTTAGCTCATCTTGCTGCATCCAGCCTTTGTTCAGCAGGTTTTTAATGAGCAGGTTATCGCACTTTTGGTAATCGCTTAAAGGACCGGTGCAGTTAATTACAAAATTTACCGCAATCGATTTTGTTTCCCGCGATTTTTTAGAATAATACCTGAACACAATTTTATCGCCGGTTCGTTCTGTACTGATAATACTGCCCGACAGCAAATGCAGCTGACCTGAGCCGACCATCTCTTTAATAGTATTAGCCGATGCGGCAGGCATACGGTGCCGGTGTATTTCCCAAAAAGGTTTTAAACGACGGAGGAAATATTTTTTAGAAGCTACATCGAGGTTGCGCCATATACGCGATGTGCGAGGGCGCAGGGCATCCATAACATTTTGCCACTTTATTTTTTTTGAAGAGGCTTCGGCTACTTTATGCTTTATCTCTTTAACCAAGCGGTGTATATCTTTAACATCATCGGTTATGGCAACAACAGTATCCTGTATAAAGGTATGCTCCAGCGGCAAATAACCGTTGCGCGACAGGCAATATACATTACCTACATGGCTGCGCTTAGCCAGGCTTACCACATGGTCTACCATGGTTAAACCGGTGCCAATAATCATTACATCGTCGGTAGGTTTTACCCGCTCCAAGGTGTTTCCTACCCATGGGTTGCTTACGTAGGTATCGCCCAAAGCAGCTACTTCTTCGCGGCTTAAAACATCGGCTGGGGTTTCGTTACCTGTAGCAAAAATCAGGTAATCGGTAGATAGCATTCTTCCATCTGCCAGTAATAAATTATAGCCACCACCATTACCAGCCGGCGCTATATCGCGTGCTTCTGCTGCAACAATCTCCAGCTCGGCGCATTTACTTTTTTCGGCAGCCTGGTGTATAGTCCCGGTCATGTAATCGCCAAACCACCGGCGCGATACAAAGCTATCGCGCGTTAAATCTTTCGCTTCGGGCTTGTTGGTTAGTATCCAGTTAAAAAAATCGTCGGGAAGGTGATTAAAAATGCTCATTCTACCAGCCGGAACATTCAGGGGCTCATAGTTAAGTTGGCTGGAGTACGCCGCACCGCGATAAACCACATCGGGCTTTTTTTCAATTAAATAAACTTTGGCTTTTACGGTTAGCTTGCGCAGTAGCTGAATAGCTGTGATGGTGCCGCTGGCTCCTCCGCCAATAATTGCAATGTTTATACAGTGGGTGGGCATGTTTTAAAGCGGCAGAAATTTATACAGGTTCCGCAGGCTTAAAAGTATGATGATAATACCAACTGCTATCATAAGTTTTTTAGGGCTTACCTTTCCTACCACCATGGCACCAAAAGGCGCTGCAATTATACCACCAATTACCAAACCTGCAATAACAGAAATATTTTGCAGGCCCATAAACCAGGTAAATACGCTTGCACTGGATAAGGTTACAAAGAATTCGGTGGCGTTAACTGTACCTATTGTGTACTGTGGGCTCCGTCCTTTGCTTAGCAGGGTAGAGGTTACTACCGGTCCCCAGCCGCCGCCGCCAATAGAATCGAGGAAACCACCTGCAAGGGCCAATGCACCTACACGCTCAACTTTTTCTTTGGCAATAACAGTACGCAACGCTTTGCGGATAATTAAAGCACCCATAATAAGCAGGTATATCGATACAAAGGGTTTGATAAAAGTGGCGTTAACATTAGTAAGTATATACGCACCTACAATGGCACCTACTACCCCAGGCACTACCATTGCACGAAACAACTTTTTGTTTACGTTTTTAAACCGAAGATGAGATATACCAGATGCCGCCGTAGTAAATACCTCGCTAACATGTACCGCTGCGCTTGCCGCGGCAGGTGTTACCCCTACACTCATTAAAAAGGTGCTGGCACTTACACCGTAAGCCATACCAAGTGCACCATCTATCAGCTGTGCGCAAACGCCCACAGCCAGGTAGGTAAAAAAATCTACTGTTGAAAATTTAGCGAATGAAAAATCGAAGGTGAGGTTAAAAACAAAATAGGCAATGATGTAAATCACCAAAAACAACGGAAGTATAAATGCTATGCGCAGTTTACTTAAAACATCTATAAACCTGCTGAATAAAACTGTCATCGTCAAAAATGGTTTCGGTACAAAAATATACTTTCTCTATAAAGTTAATAGACTAATGCTAAAAAAATGTTTATAGCTTATCAAGTTCCTGCAAATGGTTACATTTAGCCGCGTAGCTGTCAGTACCAAAGGGGCAGTTACAAACAGATTTACTAATTGATTTTTTTTTGCGGTTTAACATATTTGCACATTTAACATGATTACCAAAAAATCTAAATACGCTATTAAGGCACTCATATATCTTGCCAAACGAAAGCCGCAGGAGCCAGTACTGATTGAAGATATATCTACCGATGAGCATATACCCAAAAAATTTCTCGAAGCTATTCTGCTAGACCTGCGGAAGGCAGGCTATTTAGGTAGTAAAAAGGGTAAAGGAGGGGGCTATTACCTGCTAAAACCCGCCGACCAGATAAATATGGCTGAGATAATGCGCCTGTTCGATGGTGCCATTGCACTTGTACCATGTGTTGCCCATAAATACTATGAGGCCTGTGAGGAATGTGTGGACGAAATTACCTGCCCTATACGTGAAGTGTTTAGGGTAATACGCGAGCAGACGGTAGCCACGCTGAAAGACAATACCTTTGCGCTGTTGCTGGATAAGGAGAAAAAACTGAAGAGATACAGGAAATAAACAGTTTAACTAAATCCCTTCAAAGGAGGGGCTCTAACAGCTGTAACAGCTATAAAAGGCAATTCATCTATGGGCACAATTTGCAAAATGTGGTTAATGTAAGACTGAAAGTTGCAATAAATTCATTTTCAGGTAAATATCGAACAATCAGTTTTTAAAATTGTTTAGATAGAATCTAAATACTTTCCCTAAAACCGATTACATTTGCATCCCGAAATTATGGCAGATAACGATAAAATAATAGACGAGGTAGTAGCCAGCGATTATAAGTATGGCTTTACCACCAACATTGAGCAGGAATTTGCTGCCAAAGGCTTGAGTGAAGACACCGTGCGTTTTATTTCGGCTAAGAAAGAAGAGCCGGAATGGATGCTGGAGTGGAGGCTTAAAGCCTACCACGCCTGGTTAAAGATGGAGCAACCGAAATGGCAAAATGTGCATTTTCCGGAAATTGACTTTCAAAGCATAATATACTACGCCGCGCAAAAGAAGAAAAAGGTGATAAACTCGCTGGATGATGTAGACCCTGAAATACGGGCTACGTATGATAAGCTGGGGATTCCTATCCAGGAGCAAAAGTTATTAGCGGGTGTAGCGGTAGATTACGTAATGGATAGCGAGAGCGTTATTACAACCTTCCGCGAATCGCTGAAAGAGAAAGGCATTATCTTCTGTTCTATCAGCGAGGCCGTGCGCGAGCATCCTGAACTGGTTAAGCAATACTTAGGCAGTGTAGTTCCTCAACGCGATAACTATTATGCAGCACTTAACAGCGCGGTATTCAGCGATGGTAGCTTTGTGTTTATACCTAAAGGTGTTCGCTGCCCTATGGAACTTTCTACCTATTTCCGTATCAATGCAGAGAACACCGGACAGTTTGAGCGCACGCTTATAATTGCCGAAGAGGGCAGCTACGTAAGCTACCTGGAAGGCTGCACCGCACCTATGCGCGATGAGAACCAGTTGCACGCCGCAGTTGTGGAACTAGTGACGCTTGATAATGCCGAGATTAAATACTCTACCGTGCAAAACTGGTACCCCGGCGATAAAGAAGGCAAGGGCGGTATCTATAACTTTGTAACCAAGCGCGGCATGTGCAAGGGCCACAACAGCAAAATCAGCTGGACCCAGGTAGAAACCGGTAGCGCTATTACCTGGAAATACCCAAGCTGTATTTTAAAGGGTGATAACTCGATAGGTGAATTTTACTCTGTAGCCGTAACCAATAACTACCAGCAGGCCGATACCGGTACCAAGATGATACACATTGGCAAGAACACCCGTAGCCGTATAGTTTCCAAAGGTATCAGCGCAGGCAAAAGCCAGAACAGTTACCGTGGGCAAGTGTTGGTAAACAAAACTGCCGATAATGCTTACAACTTTAGCCAGTGCGATAGTTTGTTGATTGGTGATAAATGCGGGGCGCACACATTCCCGTATCTCGAAATTAAGAACAGCAGCGGCAAAGTAGAACACGAAGCAACCACCTCTAAAATTGGTGAAGACCTCTTGTTTTATTGCAACCAGCGTGGCCTGACAAGTGAAGAGGCTGTAAGCATGATTATAAACGGTTATTGCAAAGAGGTATTTAAGCAGTTGCCCATGGAGTTTGCAGTAGAGGCCCAAAAATTATTAAGTATATCGCTGGAAGGCAGCGTAGGATAATATGTTACTATTCAGACTAATAAATTTATACGGCACCGGCAAAACGATTTATACCAAAGTTTTAAAGCCGATATACCTGGAATTAAGAAAAGATGCTTATGCATCTGACAATGAAGAAACAGTAAAAAGTAAAACAAAGAAGAAGAATGTTAAGCATCAAAAATCTGAACGTAGCCATAAACGGAAAGCAAATTCTTAAGGATTTTAACCTTGAGATTAAACCCGGAGAAATACATGCCATAATGGGCCCTAATGGCACAGGCAAAAGTACTCTGGCAGCTACACTGGCGGGCAAAGAAGACTACGAAGTAATTTCGGGTGAAATAACCTTTAAGGGTAAAAACCTGCTGGAGATGAGTGCCGATGAACGCGCCCGCGAAGGTGTATTTCTGGCCTTTCAGTACCCCGTAGAAATACCCGGCGTAAGCACTACTAATTTTATGAAAGCTGCTGTGAATGCCAAGCGCAAGCACCAGGGCCTGGAGCCAATGGATGCCAAAGACTTTTTGAAGCTAATGCGAGATAAAATGGCCGTGGTAGAAATGAACAAGGAGTTCACCAGCCGTGCAGTAAATGAAGGGTTTAGCGGTGGTGAGAAAAAGCGTAACGAAATATTTCAGATGGCCATGCTGGAACCGGCACTGTGCTTACTTGACGAAACCGATAGCGGTTTGGATATAGATGCCCTGCGTATTGTAGCCAACGGCGTAAACAAACTGCGTGATGCTGAAAGAAGTTTCCTTGTTATTACCCACTACCAGCGCCTGCTTAATTATATAGTACCCGACCATGTGCATGTAATGTACGGTGGCAAAATTGTAAAGAGCGGTGGTAAAGAATTGGCGCTGGTGCTGGAAGAAAAGGGATACGATTGGATTAAAGAAGAAGTGGGCGAGTTAGCCGGTTAATAATCAAAAGATTCAACAAGCCTTTTATGGGTTTTACAGAAAATATAGCAAAGCAGTTTGATTCACTAGAGGTGAAGGATAATGCAACATCTACGGTGCGCAAAAATGCACTGAGTGCATTTCAAAAACTTGGCATTCCCTCTACGCGCCACGAAGAGTGGAAATACACCAATATAAAAAGTAAGCTAAATGAAGAACTTTCGCTTACACCGGTAGATTCTACAGTAAACGCAGCGGTTAAAAACTATATCGCCAGCCTTCCTCCGTATGCATTCCGTCTGATTTTTTTGAATGGGGCTTTTCATCCCGAGTTGAGTATTGTGCCCGATATTAAAGGGGTAACTGTATGCAGTTTGAAAGAAGCATTCAGCTCGCACCCGGCTTTAATAGAAAAGTATTTCGGCAAGCTGGTTAACTATAACGAAGAACATTTTGCTGCTCTTAATACAGCATTTATAGATGACGGTGCGTTTATTCACGTACAGAAGAACGTACAGGTGGCAGAGCCCATCTACATTCAATATTTCTTTACCGCCTCTGATGTAAATGCCTTTACACAAACACGCAGTTTATCTATACTAGAACAGGGTTCATCTATAAACCTGGCTGAGGATTTTAGAAATGCCAGCAATATATCGGTGCAGTATAACCACGTATCGGAAGTATACCTGGAGAGCAACGCCATGATGGATATGGTAAAATTACAACTGGAAGTGAGCAATGCCATTGGTGTGCATACGCTGGAGGCACAGGTGGGCCGCGATGCACGTTTTAGCGCAGCTACGGTAACCTTTTCATCGCCTAACACCGGTACCGGTAATGCGTTAATACGTAACAACGCTACTGCCCGCTTAGTGGGCGAAGGCGCCCATGCCGACCTTAACGGCTTGTATTTTGGTAAAGAAAATGCCCTGATAGATAACCACATATTGGTAGACCATGTATCGCCTAATTGCACCAGCAATCAGTTATATAAAGGGGTATTGAACGACGAATCTACCGGTGTATTCAACGGTAAGATATTTGTAAAGCCCGATGCGCAAAAGACCAATGCGTTCCAATCGAGTAAAGCATTACTGCTATCTAACGATGCCAGTATAAACAGCAAGCCACAGCTTGAGATATTTGCCGATGATGTAAAGTGTAGTCACGGTGCAGCCATCGGCCAGCTGGACGAGAATGCACTTTTTTACCTGCGCGCCCGCGGTATCAGCAAAGAGCAGGCAACCAAGATACTTACTTACGCTTTTGCACACGAGGTTATCGAACATGTGCACAGCAAGCCTATCCGCCAGTTTTTGTGCGATAAGCTTAAGGATGAGTTGAAGGTTAATTTTTAGAAAACTATGCGCCCCGCAGCAATTGCAAACATTATGTCTTTCAACATCTCACAAATCCGCTCGCAGTTTCCCATACTTCACCAACAGGTAAACGGCAAACCACTTATATATTTTGATAACGCAGCCACTTCGCAAAAGCCGCTGGCAGTTATTAATGCTATTAAGAACTACTACGAGCAATACAACAGTAACATTCACCGCGGCGCCCATCACCTGGCACAGTTAGCTACTGAGGCATACGAGAATGCCCGCACTACTGTAGCAAGGCACATAAACGCAGATGAGCGCGAGATAAATTTTGTACGCGGAACTACCGAAGCCGTAAACCTGGTAGCTACATCCTACGGCCGGAAATTTTTGAAAGCCGGCGATGAGGTGATTGTAACCGAAATGGAGCATCACAGCAACATCGTTCCATGGCAAATACTTTGTGAAGAGAAAGGCGCTACCCTTCGTGTAATACCTATTAACGACGCCGGTGAGATAATTTACGAAGAGTACACCAAACTGCTGAACAGAAAAACAAAAATTGTTTCTGTAGCCTACATCTCCAATGCGCTGGGCACAATACACCCGGTTAAGAATATTATCCGCGATGCGCACAGTGCAGGTGCTGTGGTGTTTGTAGACGGCGCGCAGGCCTTGCCACACGCAAAAGTAGATGTGCGCGATTTGGATTGCGATTTCCTCGGCTTTAGCGGACACAAGATGTTTGCCGGCACTGGTATCGGCATTTTGTATGGCAAGGCCGAATTGCTGGAAGCAATGAACCCATACATGGGTGGAGGCGAAATGATAAAGAGCGTGTCATTTGGTGGTACTACTTATAATGAGTTGCCTTATAAATTTGAAGCAGGTACACCTCATATAGAAGGGGGTATTTCTTTAGGTGCGGCGGTTAACTACATGAATGAAATAGGCATGGATAATATTGCCGCACAAGAGAAAGAGTTGCTGCAATACGGCACCGAGAAGTTTTTAGAAGTGGATGAACTGCGTATAGTAGGCACGGCCAAAGAGAAAGCATCGGTTATATCTTTTCTTGTAGGCGATATTTTGCCCTATGATTTAGGGGTTATACTTAACGAGCAGGGTATTGCCATCCGCACCGGGCACCACTGCTGCCAGCCGCTTATGGACCGCTTTAAAATAGAAGGTACCTGCCGCGCATCTTTTGCTTTTTATAATACCAAAGAAGAAATCGATGTATTTGTAAAGGCGCTTAAAAAGTCAATTACTATTTTAGCGTAGTAACAAATCGGCATTCCGCAATCAGCTTATTCGACGGCCCAATCCACTAATGAAAGATTACTTCAGCCTTCAGCTGCGGTTAACCAACCGCAAACTACAGGATGCCGGAATGCTACCTTTAGTGGGTTATCTTCTTTTATCTATAGCTTTTATCGGGCTATCACTTTTTTTATTCTACAAAAGCAAATACGCTCCTTACATCTATCCGTTTATTGCCTTGAGTTTTATAACGCCACTTTCAGAAGTCAGGCGAAATGAGTTTTTAAAAACCTGTTTTGGTGACAAAAAGTACCGGACTATCCGTCTGCTGGAAAATCTGACTATTTCCTTGCCGTTCATCGTATTTTTGCTTTTCAAAATGGAGTTTATCGGTGCCGGTGCATTGGTATTGCTATCGCTTGCGCTGGCTATAAGTAATTTTAATGCACAGCTACAGTTTACTATTCCTACTCCCTTTGGTAAAAAGCCCTATGAATTTGCTACCGGGTTTAGGGGCACATACCTTGCCCTTTTTATAGCCTATGCCCTGGCAATAATTGCGGTGTCTGTATCTAACTTTAATTTGGGTGTGTTCGCTTTGTTAATGGTGTTTGCTGTTACACTAAGCTACTACGCACAGCCTGAGCATGAATATTACGTATGGTCGCATAGCTATACTCCCACCCGGTTCCTGTTGAACAAAATCAAAACAGCTATCCTGTACTCCACTTTACTTGCTGCGCCACTTGCACTATTGTTATGCGCTTTCTTTTTTAACCAGGCGTATATACTCCTGTTTATTGTGGCGGCAGGCTATGTTTACCTGGGCTGTATTATTACTGCACGCTATTCATCGTTTCCCCACGAAATAGGGCTTGCTCAGGGCATTTTACTGGCATTGTGCATAGTAGCCCCGCCTGCTGCTATACTTATACTACCATATTTCTTTAACCGTTCTGTTGAACGCCTGCAGCCAATATTAAAATGATTGAGATACAGCATTTATCTAAAACTTATGGCACAAAACAGGTGCTGAGCGATATCAATATAAGATTTGAACAGGGCAAGGTGTATGGCATAGTGGGAGAAAACGGAGCCGGTAAAACCACCCTGTTCAGGTGCATTGCAGGCTTAGAGAATTATGCGGGCAACATCACCAGTAGTATGCAGCCTCTTAAAAATCATCTGGGCTTGCTGCTGACCGACCCCTTCTTCTTCTCAAAAATTACCGGTAAAGAATACCTGCAGCTGCTATGCAACGCGCGTAACATAGCTATTACCGATATGGATAGCCGAAACATATTCGACCTGCCTTTAGAACAATATGCAGATACTTACTCTACCGGTATGAAAAAGAAGCTGGCGCTCACCGCTATTTTGCTACAGCAGAACCAGTATTTTATATTTGATGAGCCTTATAACGGGGTCGATATACAAAGCAACATTGTAATAACCGAGATAATACACAAACTCAAAAGTTTGGGCAAAACGGTTATCATCTCATCGCACATCTTTTCTACACTAAGCGATACCTGCGATGAAATTCACCTGCTGAAAAACGGGCAGTTCAGTATGTCAGCGGGGAAAGACGGTTTCGGCCTGATTGAAAACGAGATGAAAACCTCGGGTGTAGGTAATAAACTAGAAAGGCTTCTCCTGCAATAATTGTATTAATCTTGCTGCTCAATACTTACTACTACTTACTATGACTATAGCAGAAATTGAAGATGAAATTGTTGCCGAGTTTGATCTGTTCGACGACCAGATGGAGAAGTATGAGTACATAATTGACATTGGCAAAAAGCTTCCACCGCTGGATGCTGCTTACATGACCGATGATTTTTTGGTGAAAGGTTGCCAGAGTAAAGTGTGGTTGCATGCATCTGAAAAACATGGGCTGTTGTACTTCGAAGCAGACTCTAACAGCACTATTACCAAAGGCATCATTGCTTTACTTATTCGTGTGCTATCGGGTAAAAGTGCCACAGAAATAACCAATGCTCAATTAGGGTTTATCGACCGCATTAACTTGCGCTCGCACTTGTCCTCACAGCGCTCTAACGGCTTAACCAGTATGATACAGAAGATGAAAGCTTATGCAGCAGCCTATAAAGCTTAACGCTGTTTGTTAGCCAAAAATTTATCTACTTCGTTAGCCATTAAACCAGCTACAAACTCATTGCCATAAGGTGTAAGATGGCAATAGTCTGTATAAAACTCTTTATCGGCACCCATCTCCTTTAAATACGAAGCAATATCCATGAACGAGTGCCCGTGTTTTTTAGCCAATGTATCTATCCTGGGGGCCAGGTATTGCTGATAGAAAAAAGCTTTGCAATATGTCCCGGCTTCATACCTTGCCTTGCCAGCCTTAAGCATAGGGTTTAGATAAGCGGCTGATATTTTTTCTTTAATCAGTGGCAAAGTTGCAGCTGCAATTATTGTATCTGCTACAGTTACTTTTTCCAGGTGTTTACGCATTTTCAACTCCAGGCGGCTTAACTGCTTTTGGCTGCCCCTGTTAGAAAGCATAGGCTGAATGCAAAAAATTGAGTAAACGCTATCTGCCCTAAGTTGCCGTAAGTAAGAATCTACGGCATACAAAAATCTATCTGAGCCATTAGCAAATGCTGGCTCCATTACTTCATATTTTTCTGGGTCTGGCTCTGTAGCTATATCGGCTTTGTTATTAGACGGCCTGAATCCCGCACGAAATAGTTTTGCCAACGGGTTACTCTTTTTTTGTTGCGCCTGAATATGTCTTACATTAAGCAACATAAATGTATAAGGCCAGGTAATACTGCCTGATATCATACTTAGCTGCATATCCTCATCCCATTGTTTAGAGGTAGCCATATAAGGGTCCCCATTAGCAAAAGGGCTTACAAAATTGGGAATATCGTTACACCCGTCCAGGTTTATAACTATATCCGGGGCAAAAGAATGGATTTTGTACTCATACAGTGCTTTACTTTGTACAAACAAAAAACCAACTACGGCGGCATTTATCACCTCAAACTTCACTTCCGGATGCCTATACTCCAACTCCCTTTTTAATGCCCCTGCTATACTTGCCTGGTAGGTAAAATTTCCCTCCGGATAGCTGGCACTATCCATCATCCGGCCGGTTTGCAAACTACCCCAGGCTGTTGAACCACCGGTAATAAAAACACGAACTACACCGCTGTCCTTTGGATGTTTCAAATCAGCGCCACCTGTTACAAATCCATTCTCATCGGTTTGCAGCGCATTATGCATTAGCTTAAAACTGGTATCATAAGCATCCCATGTATAATCAGGGGTATTGAGTCTTACGGTAAAGCCATTAGACTGGTAAGCATACTTATGATCGGCAAGAGATTTTCCATCTGGCGGAAGCCAGCCGCCTTTTTGCAACACCTTTTTACTGTAACACTCAGCCGCTATAAAACCAGCGCCAACAATAGCTACCCATACAAGTATAAGCATGAGCGCTGAAAGAGTGGGCTTAATGCGGATATTCATCTATTACTGTTTATTCCTCATCCGAATCCTTCTTCTGCGCGCTTTTTTCCTTAGCCTTAGCAGCAGACCACTGCTTATACTGGCCGGCTGTTAGTGTAGATTTCAGCACAGAGTTTCTGGCCTTTTTCATATCATCCTCCCGTTGCTCATATACATCCTTGCTAAGGATATCCTTTTGTTTTTTGAGTACATCGTGCTTTTTATAATACTCAAGATAAACTGCCTCTAATTTGGTAACCTGCTCTGCTTTTAAGCTACAGGCTGCATTTATTTTTTCTACCGTGGCGCGGGCTTTCTGCTCAGCGGTGGCTTTGGCTTTAGTAGTGGTTGTTTTGGCACCCGGTTTTGTGGTTTGCGCCATACCAACGCCACTTAAAGCAAGTACTACAGCAATAAACAAAATCCATTTTTTCATATTCGTGTTTTTAACCAAAAACTAAAAAGCCTGCGAACTCTGTACTTTTACAGATTTCGCAGGCGTTCTATATAAAAACAGCTCAGCAAATTACTTTGCCGAATCTGCCTGCCATAACTTTAACTGAGAAGGAGTAAGTATACCGGCTAAAGTGGTAGCGGTTGTTTTGTCCAGTTCCTTTACTTTAGCAGCATCTGCACTCACTACATCTAACTTGGTAAAGTACTCTACATACAAAGTATTTACTTTAGTCCACTGGTCGCCCTGAAGGCCCACAGACTTAGTTATTTTAGATACCATAGCCTTGGCACGTGCTTGTGGAGATTGCTTGGTAGTAGTAGTGGTAGTAGATTGAGTAGTTGTTGCACTTTGAGCATTCATTACACCGAATGAGGCGATAGAAAGGGCAGACATTAAAAGGATCTTTTTCATTTGTGTTTTTAATTTTGTGTCGAAAGTATAATAATTTCGTTAAAAGTTATCCCTCACCATGTTCATTTTCGTTTTTTAGCAAATATAATGGCCCTACTGATAAAGACCTTTGCCTACCAAAGCCCCGAATACCACCTTGCATTACAGTTGCGCGATAAGGTGTTGCGCAAGCCGCTTGGGTTGAAATTTACGCCTGAAGAGCTTAAGAAAGATGAGCATGACCTGCATTTTGGCCTGTTTGAAAACGGGGCCTGTAAGGCATGCCTTACCCTAACTAAAGCAGAAAACGGACGCATGAAAATGCGTCAGGTGGCAGTAAATGAGGCTGAACAGGGACAAGGCCTGGGCAAAAAGCTATCGCTGGCAGCAGAAAAATATGCGCATGAAAACGGCTACCAAACCATGTTTTGCCACGCGCGCAAAGTGGCTACTCCGTTTTATCTTAAATTAGGCTATACCATCGTTGGCGATGAGTTTACAGAGGTAAACATTCCGCACTACCTGATGGAGAAAAAGTTAAGCTAATTTTACACCATATTTCCCGAGCTATTTATTACCTGCAATTTCCTTAATAGCGGTAACCAGCCGGTCAAGGTCATATAGTGAGGTATACACGTGCGGTGTTACACGTACTCCATGTACCTTTTCGTGGTTAACGGTAGTGGTGTGTATCTTCCATTTCTCAAACAGCTGCGTATCGATATCCTCAGGCTTTAAGCCTTCTATGGTAAAGTTGGCTATGGCGCAGCTGTACTCATCTTTTAAAGAAGTATACAGTTTAAAACCCGGAATTTTGGCGGCCTTATTACACCAGTAGTTTTTAAGATAGCGCAGCCGTTCTTCCTTGCGCTTCGCTCCTACCAGGTACTGAAAATCTACCGCATTGCCTATGGCCATTTCAGCCGCAAATGAGCGGGTACCCAGCGATTCAAATTTGCCTATGTTATCAGCATCGGGTATAGGTGCCGATAGCAGCGCCCACACGTTTTTTACCTTTCCCTTTTTAATATACATCATTCCGGTGCCAAACGGGGCACACAGCCACTTATGCAGCGAGGTAGCATAATAATCGCACCCAAGGTCGGGTATCTTATAATCAATGTGAGCAAACGTGTGCGAAGCATCAACTATTACCTCGCAGCCTTTGCTGTGTGCCATATCGGCAATTTTACGGGCGGGTAGTATTTGCCCGGTCCAGTTAAGCATGTGGGTAATGTGTACAATCTTTGTGTTGGGCGTAATCGCGGCCGCAAATTTTTGCACAAAAACCTCATCGCTTTCTACCGGCAAATCAAAATCGACCCAGATGAGTTTTACACCATCTCTTTTTTCACGCTGCCTCCAGGCGTTCATCATATTTGGGTAATCGTATTTACTCAATACAACTTCGTCGCCCGCTTTAAGATTGAGGCCAAAAATGATAGTGTTCAACCCTTCAGTAGAGTTACGGTTAATAGCAATTTCTTCGCTCAGGCAGCCAGCCATTTCTGCCAGCTTATCGCGCAGTGGCTCGCGG
>DATGWP010000223.1:0-17311 GCA_035299425.1 Chitinophagales bacterium
AGAATCGAATGTGCCACTGGAGTTATCGGGCTTTAGCTACAAAATAGGCCGGCCCTACCAAAACGTAGTGCACGATATGATAAAGGCAAAGGCCTATGTGGCTACGGGTAAAGCAGGCAGCCTGGATATTGTATTTGCCCGCCAGTTTAATCTTCGGAAAGAATATGATAAGCGCTTGCCTTATAACAGCCAGTTGGGCGACAGGCCCGGGTTTGAGTTTCAAATACAAACGCTTACACTGGATGTAATTTGGCAGCACCGCATGGTTAAAAACTTTACCGGCACGGTGGGATTTAATGGCGTAACGCAAACCAATAATTTTAAGTATGGTTATTTTATCCCGGCTTTCTGGAATTTTTCGGGTGGTATATTTGCTATCGAAAAATGGCACAACGATAAGGTAGAAGTGGAAGCCGGTATAAGGTTGGATTACAAGTGGCTGCAGGCCTTTGTTAACCATAATGGCAATAAGAACACTTTTACTTTTAACTACGTAGTGCCTTCAGGCAGTGTTGGTTTCGAATATCATATTACTGATAAGTTAAAATGGAATACCAACCTGGGTACCTCGTGGCGTGCACCGCAGGCCAACGAGTTGTTTGCCGATGGGGTGCACCATGGTGCTGCATCGGTAGAAATAGGCGATGCCAACTTAAAGCCAGAGATGGCCTATAATCTGACTACCGGCATACATGCCGCCACACGTTTTTTCGATGCTGATGTAGAGCTTTACGAAAACCTTATTACCCGCTTTATTTACCTGCAACCGGTGTTGCCACCTACGCTTACTATACGTGGCGAGTTTCCTACCTACCACTACCGCCAGGCTAATGCATCGCTTACCGGGGCCGATATTGACCTGTGCGCGAAACCTATCAGGGGACTCGAGCTGTTTAGCAAGACATCGCTGCTATTTGCCTACAACCTTGCTATACGCGACTGGATGACACAAATGCCCCCACAGCGTTTTGAGAACGGAATACGCTATACTCTGCGCGATTTTAAACATGTAAAGGAGACATACTTTGGCGTATCGGTGGTTAACGTGTTGCAGCAAAAGCTAATACCCCAGAATGATACCGGCTATGCACTGCCGCCCAAGGCCTATTGGCTTTTAAACTTCGAAGCCGGCTTTAAGCTGCAATTTAAAAAGCAGGCAGTTCATTTTAGTGTAACGGTAACCAATATGGCTAACATAGCTTACCGCGATTACCTTGACCGCTTCAGGTATTTTACCGACCAAAAAGGTGTGAATGCTGCTTTGCGCATTCGTGTCCCTTTCTTTTTTGAACCCAAAAGCAAAGCAAAAACCAATTAAATAATCTTACAAAAAACCATAACCATGAATAGAATGAAAATTATAGTCTTCACAATCTTTACTTTTATAACATTATCGGTTAGCATGTACTCCTGCAAACCAGATACCGATACTTGCGATAACTGCGAGGTGGAATTGATAACATCGGTATACGTTTCACTAACCGATAGCGCTACCGGTGCAGTTTCGCATTTTGCCTTCCGCGACCTGGATGGCGATGGCGCCAACGCCCCTGTGCAGTTTGATACTATTCAGTTATCTGCCAACCACACGTATAGCGCAACGCTATTAGTGCTTGATGAATCTAAAACACCGGCCGATACTATATCGAACGAAATACTGGAGGAAGCCAACGACCATCAGTTTTTCTATCATACACACGATGTCACCGTTAATTTTGCTTACGTTGATTTTGACTCTAACACACCAGCCCTGCCTATAGGCCTGCAAACAAAATGGTATGTAGGTAGTACTACCGGCAATGGAAATGTGCATATTGAACTTAAACATCAGCCGGGCATCAAAGATGGTAACGAAGCCACGGGCGATACCGATTTATCGGTAGAGTTTAGCACCAGGGTGCAGTAACTAAAAGTAAAAAGGGGTGCGAAGGCGCCCCTTTTTACTTTTATAACAAACTATGCAAAAACAATGCTTCAGCCATTCCGTTTACTTATCTTCGACACTACCTATGAAAAGGTTTTTGACCATATTTTTAGTTTTAGTAGCTGCTTATACCCATGCCCAATACGACATTGACCATATTGCAGATGGCGAGAAAAAAGGTTTTGAGGGGCTGCACAAGGCAGAAAGAGGGGCCATAAATAATTACAACATTACCTACACGCGGTTAGAGTTAAACGTAGACCCGGCTGTAAATTATATTAGCGGTAGGATAACTACTGTGTTTGTTCCCGATAACGACCTTATAAGCCTACAGTTTGATTTAAGCGATACGCTACGGGCCGATAGTGTAATTTATCATGGTGTATCAATCCCGTTTTCGCATACTGCCGATTTATTGCAGATTACTTTCCCAAATGTATTAGCCGCAGCGCAAACCGATTCGGTACAAGTATATTACCAGGGCGCGCCATCTATTGGCAATGGCTTTGGCTCTTTTGTGCAGCGCACACATGATAGCGTGCCCGTTATCTGGACATTGTCGGAACCATTTGGCGCAAAAGACTGGTGGCCATGCAAGCAAGGCCTGGCCGATAAAATTGATTCGCTGGATATTTTGGTAACCACACCGGCTGCTTACCGCGTGGCCAGCAATGGCTTATTGGTAGAAGAAACGGTAACCGGTAACAGCAAATTAAGTCATTGGAAACACCGGTACCCTATTGCCACTTATCTTGTATGTTTTGCCACCACCAATTATGTTGTCTATTCCGATTCGGTACCCTTTGCGGGCGATACACTGGAGGTGGTAAATTATGTGTACCCTGAGCATGAAGTTAATTCGCGAATAGATACCAGGGCCATAATAGGAATTATGCAGTTGTTCGATTCGCTATTTGGCGTGTATCCCTTTAGCGCCGAAAAATACGGTATGGCAGAGTTTGGTTGGGGCGGGGGCATGGAGCACCAGACCATGACATTTATGACCGGTTTTGGTTTTGAACTAATGGCACATGAATTAGGCCATCACTGGTTTGGCAATAAGGTTACCTGCGCATCATGGAATGATATATGGCTCAATGAAGGTTTTGCTACTTATCTGTGTACCATAGCCTACGAACATCTAGCCCCCATCTATTACTCTATTTTTAACCGTAACTCTATCAATAATGCTACGCTGGAGCCAAACGGCTCGGTGTGGTGCGATGATACCACCAGTGTGGGCCGCATCTTTAGTAGCCGGTTAAGTTATAGCAAAGGGGCAATGGTATTGCACTTGCTGCGGTTTAATCTTGGCGACAGTATTTTTTTTAAAGGCATAAGAAACTACCTGGATGACACTACCCTGGCATACCGGTTTGCCACTACCAGTAATTTTAAAGCGCACATGGAAATTGCCAGCGGTAAAAACCTTGGGCGCTTTTTCGACCAATGGATTTATGGTAAGGGGTATCCATCTTACACTATCAACTGGTCGCAGGATTTCAGTAACCGCGTTACATTTAAGATACATCAGGAACAATCTGACCCCTCTGTCAGTTACTTTGAAACTGCGTTACCCTTCAGGTTTAAGAATGCCATACAGGATACTACAGTTGTATTTAATAATGTAACCAACGATCAGGTTTATACTATTGATTTGCCATTTGCCGCCGATACATTACAGTTTGACCCTGATATCTGGATATTATCCAGAAATAATGCAGTTATACGAACCAGTGCTTTCAACTTCTCATTTAATATATACCCCAACCCTGTAAATGATGTATTGCAAATAAGAATAGAAAGTAATGAGGTAAGGGATGCCTTAATAAAAATAACCAACGCCATGGGCCAAGATGTGCAATCGCAAAAGCAGCAGTTTTTCGCAGGCAGTAACTATTTTACAATGAATATAAAACATTTGTTGCCCGGTGTATATCATATCTCCTTCGAAGTTTCAGGGCAGATAATCACAGCTTCGTTTGTAAAATCGAAATAGAATAACAGCATACTACCTACAATGTAATTTCATTTCGGCGCACAGCTAATAGTTGTGCAGGCGTAGGCCGTTGTTTCCAGTTGTTGTTATATGGTTTGAAAATACTAAGTGCCCGAAGTTGCGCTGCTGATATCTTCTGGTTTATGTATTTAGCATAGGCACTCAGCACTTCGGGGCGTTCATCCTTAAAAATAAGCACGGCAGCATTAAACCCGGATTTAACAGCGATAGGAACACCCCCACCCAGTTCGGCCCAATGGCCGCTTAAAATTAAATTCTTTACCGGGGTGCGATAGTGCGCCACATTGGCCTTCATATTTTCTTTACCTGGTCGTGCACCCATCATTGTACCATTGCGGTTACCAGTATAGCGTTGGTGGGTAAATGGCGTAGCCACTTCATAAAACAGAATATGCGAGCGCAACCCCGGGGCTACTTTTGCTTCTATACGCTTAAGCAGGGCCTCGGCCACAGATGTTTTAAAGTTGTGATAGGCTTCGCCCCGTATACGTTCTCCAGCGGCGTTTACTTCTGTATTCCAAAAATTATGCTGGTGTATTTCCGCCGGCATAAAAATAGTGAGCGTTCCCTGGCCCGTCGGTGCCATTGTTTTATCACGGCACGATGGTGCGAGTATTATTATTTCAGTGGTTTCAGGGTTGGCAGCTGTTTGCTCTTTGCGGCTTATGGTCTGTTTGGTAATGTGTATGGCTTCTTCGCCAAAACCTAAAAGTGAAGGGTCGCAATCCAGTGCCACATTTATAGTGAACGAAGAACCGTATAGCGAAGCATCCCGTAACCGGTTTTTCAGTGTTTGTGGAACCAGGTTAGCGGGCAACATTTTTTCATACAATGTTTCTACATCGCAGGCGGCAATTACATAGCGGCTTTTCACTTCGTATTTCGTCCCGCGGCAATCTAACTCTACGCCCTGTGCAGTAGTTCCATTCAGTAAAATTTTAGTTACCCGGCTATGAAAAAATACAGCGTTGCCATGGTACTCTATCACATGCTTTAGCCATTCGGGAAAAGCCTGCCCACCACCCTGCGGTGGATTTTGAAAATCTTTAAAATAGGCCCAGCCAATAGGTACCAGGCACGATAGCAAATCAGGTTCAGTGCAAAACATGCTTTGCAATTTTTCATCTTTAAAATACCTGTCCAGGCCTTTCTTCAGGCCTTCTTCTCCGGTAAAACGAATGTGCTTTATGAATGGAAAAACAAACCTTGCAGTTTCAAAAAAGTATTGCACTTTTTCCAGCGTATGATATGTTTCAGGCGCGCGAACATTATTCCCCCAGGTATTCATTGCTTTGCCCAGTTGCTTTGCATGGCTAAAAAATTTTTCAATGCCTTCCTTTTCATGCGGAAAATCTGCCTGCAACTGCCGTTTCAACTCATCCGGATTATCCGTTAACAGGTAATCGTGATTTTCTCCGGTATAGCGCTTAATGCGTTTCTGGCAGGTCACTTTGGGATAATCGCTGCCAATGGTTTCAAATACAGTATTAATTACTCCACCGGGGTTGCATTGGTTCAGCCAATGTATAGCAGTGTCGAACCGGAACCTGTTGCGGTGAAAACCCGCCAGATACCCACCGGCCTGGTTAGCAGCATCTAATACTACTACAGTATATCCTGCCTGGCTCAGCATGGCAGCTGCGGTTAAGCCTCCCATTCCTGCACCTATTACCACAACATCGTAACTTGGTTTTATGTTTATTTTGGTCATTATCTGCTACGTGCAATTGAGTTATAATAACAACCGAAATGTTTAGTTGTTCTCACATTGCACAACTATCGGAAGGATTTTATTAATACGCATAGTTATACAATGCTTTCGTATCTATATTTTATATTTTGTGCGGGGTTAAAAAGAAAAGCAAATGAAAATCAAACACAAGTTTTATTTCCTCGCATTTGTAACCGGGTTCGCTGTGCTGGCAGGGGTGTCGTCATGCAAAAAAGATAAAACACCTCCGCTTATTACTATTATGCAACCTACCGATACCACCGTAGTTACTATTCCCGATTCTATTCATATTGATATAAGCCTTGCCGAAGAAGACGGCATGCATGAAATGAGTATTTTTCTGATTGATAACACAGGCGATACTGCTTTTGTTCAATACCCTTATGTGCACAATTTATTAACAGCAAGATATGTCGGCAATTATTTTCCGTCGGTAGCCGGCATTTATACGCTTTATGTAACAGCTTCCAATCATTCAGGAAATAGCACTTTGGCATCCCGTTCGGTTACGGTACAGTAAATGTTGATATGCGCATGCAAACAAAAATGCCACCAGGAAGGGTGGCATTTTTGTTATTTAAATAAGGTTAATGTTCCTTTTCGCAATTCATCGCGGTGGCCGTTCAGCCAGGTAAGTTTCATTTGCCAGGTAAATATCTGGGCAGTTTGTAATTCCCCTTTGTAGCTGCCATCCCAGGTAAACTGGTGGTCGCTGCTTTCGTATACCTTCTCGCCCAGGCGATTGAATATCTTTATCTCCATATACTCTACCCCATCAAGGTTGCCGTAAATGCTGAATAAGTCGTTTACCCCATCGCCATTGGGAGTAAAGGCATTCGGCACAAATACTTCGTACAGTGGAACAACCGTTACCGACATAGTATCGGATGATACGCAACCTAAATCGTTGGTAATGGTTACAGTATACAATTTAGAATATACAGGCGTTACATCCGGCGATACGCAATTTACACAGCTAAGCGCATAATCCGGAGCCCATACAGATGTGTAGTTGCCCGTGTTGCCCGTAAGGGTATAGTCTAATACGGTGCTTTCCCCCAGCTTAATAGATACAGATGGCGCTGCGTCAACTACAAAGTCATATTGATAGGCTAATGTATACATGTCGGTAACTACGCACGAATTTGCATCGGTAACAGTAATGCCAAAGCTGCCTTCTCCAAGGTTAGGGTTAGTATCTGTGGTATTGTTATTAGACCATGCATAGTTATATGGTGTAGTGCCCCCGTTTACCACTACGCTGATACTTCCATCGTTGCCATTGGTAGCGCAGGTAGGGTTAGTTATGGTTGGCTGCATAGTAACTTCCGCAGGCTCGGTAATGGTAGTAGTTATTGAAACTGAGCACGAATTAT
Source organism: Chitinophagales bacterium (assembly GCA_035299425.1). Taxonomy (GTDB): domain Bacteria; phylum Bacteroidota; class Bacteroidia; order Chitinophagales; family LD1; genus Bog-950. The sequence continues at coordinate 7,053 of DATGWP010000223.1, forward strand.
AGTCGGTAGCAGTTACCGAATAAGTGCCCGGTGCAAGTGCTGTACGGTCTTCAATTGTTTCTGAAGTATTCCACCGGTAGTCATACGGAGCCATACCAGCAGAAACTGTAATATCGATAGAGCCGTTATTGTTTCCAAAGCAGGTAATATCGTTATGAGTTTCTGTAATAACCATCGATGCTGGTTCGGTAATAGCCACAGAAATTGTAGCCGTGCAATTAATATTATCGGTTACAGTTACTGTTTGTGTGCCCGCGGTAGCGCTTATAATGTCTTCGTTCGCACCTCCGTTCGACCATGTAAAACTGAACGGTGATTGGCCGCCGCTTACTGTCAGGTCTATAGTGGCATCATTAAACCCAAAACAACTAACGTTTGTATGTGTTTCAGACAGGTTCATTAACGGCACATCATATACATCTGCCGATGCAGTAGCCGAGCATCCGTTATCGTTATCAGTTATCGTAAGCGTGTATGTGCCTGGTACAGCAACTGCAAAAGTGCTACCTGAGTTGCCACTGCCCCAATTATAAGCCGGTATAACTGCGCTGGTGCTGGCAGATAAAGTTACAGATGGGGTATGGCAGGTAATCGTATCGGGTGTTATAATGCTTACAGCAGGTACGTTCTGGTTTTGTACCACGCTGGTAGTTGCTGTTGCCGTGCAGCCGTTAGCAGGGTTGGTTACGGTTACCGAGTACGATGCCGGTGTAGTAACCGTATTGTTGGATGTAAGTGTGCCGTTGCCCCAATCGTAGGTGGCGGCACCTACTGTAGAAGATGCTGTGATTGTAACACTCGCATTTATACAATTGAGCTGGGCGGGTGTAGCAATATTTACGGGCGGCGCAGCAATATCCTGAACTACCGCATTGGCCATTGTAGCTGTGCAGCTATTGGCAGGGTCGGTTACGGTTATGGTGTAGCTACCCGCAGTAGTTACAATGTTGCTGGTACTTGTGTTTCCACCACCCCAGTCGTAGCTTACATTGGGTGTAGTAGAGGTGGCATTTATAGTAACACTGGTACTAATACAGTTTAATGTACCGGTGTTGCTTAGTGCAATGTTAGGTGCTACAATATCTTGCGCTACTGCTGCTGATGAACTGATCGTACAGCCGTTGGCCGGGTCGGTTACGGTTACAGTATAGTTACCCGGTGTACTCACAGTCTTAGCTGAAGTTACTACACCACCGCCCCAATCGTAAGCGGCATTTAACGTGGTAGACGAAGCCTGCAAAGTAGATGATAATACCGCACATGTTAGTGTAGATGCCGGGGCAATATTTACGTTAGGCGTAGTTATATCTTGCGTAATAGTTGCAGCAGCAGTAGCGGTACAACCGTTGCTGCCCGTAGCGGTTACGGTATATGTATTAGGGGTACTAATACTATTTATGGCGGTAACAATACCCTGGCCCCAATCATAAGTTGCCCCACCGGCAGCTGTCAGGTTATAGGTAGTTGCTATACAGGTAAGTGTTGCATTGGCCGGTGTAATACTTACTACCGGTGCAGTAATATCCTGGGTAATGGTGGTTGATGATACGGCTGTACAACCGTTGGCCGCTGTTACGGTTACACTATAAGTGTTTGGTGATGTTACTGTGTTGGTAGCCGTGGTAATGCCGCCTCCCCAATCGTAACCAGTGCCGCCTGTAGCAGTAAGTGGTATTGAAAGGGTGGTGCAGGTTAATATATTGGTAGATGCGGTTATTGCAGCAGCAGGTGGTGTAAAATCCTGTACTACAGCCGCAGCCGCAGTAGCAGAGCAACCATTGGTGCCGGTTACCGTAACGGTGTAAGTATTTGCCGCGCCTACAGTATTGGTGGCTGTGGTGATACCACTACCCCAGTCATATGTAGTTCCGCCACTTGCCGTTAATGTTACAGAGGATGTAACGCAATTAAGCGCAGCACCTGCCGGCGAAATAACAGCCACCGGTGCAGTAATGTCCTGTAATATAACTGAAGAAGCGCTGGCAGTGCATCCATTAACATCGGTTACTGTAACTGTGTAGGTGTTTGGTAGGGTTACTGTTTTATTTGCAGTAGTAACACCGCCACCCCAGTTGTAGGTAATTCCGCCACTGGCTGTAAGTACGGTGGATGTGTTGATGCAATCCAGCGTAGCACTGGCTGGTGAAACTGCTGCGGCCGGCACTGTAATACTTTGCGCTATAACGGAGGCCGCTGTAGCCGTACAGCCGTTGGCGGCTGTTACAGTAACGGTATAAGTGTTTGGCGAGTTAACGGTATTAGCGGCAGTGGTAATAGCGTTACCCCAATCGTAACTTACACCGCCGCTTGCAGTAATAGTTACGGAAGGTACTACACAGGTTATAGTAGCATTTACAGGGCTGACTGCGGCTGTGGGTGCACTAATGTCTTGTGTAATTACAGATGAAGCAGTAGCGGTACAACCATTGGTGCCGGTTACAGTAACTGTATATGTGTTGGGCGCCGCTACGGTAGTGGATGCCGTAGTTGTACCGCCTCCCCAATCGTAAGAGCCTCCACCATTGGCAGTCAGCGTAATAGCTGTTACAGCACAGGTAAGTTCCGTGGCCAAAGTGCTGATAGTCGCTGCAGGAGGGGTTGTATTCATTGTAACAATAGCGGCTGCGGAAGCACTGCAACCGTTAGCATCGGTAACGGTTACTGTATACGTATCAGCAGTGTTTACTGTATTAGTTGCTGTGGTTATACCACCGCTCCAGTTATAGCTTCCTCCACCGGTAGCAGTAAGTGTAACCGATGAAGTGATACAGGTTAAATCTGCCGATGCAGGACTGATAGTAACCACTGGTGGCGCCGTAGTTTGGCCTACTACAGATGAGGCGGTGGCCGTACATCCGTTAGTGCCGGTTACTGTTACCACATAGGTGTTAGGTACACTTACTGTGTGGTTGCTGGTGGTTATACCGCCTCCCCAGTTATAGCTGGCTCCACCACTGGCTGTAAGTGTAACTGTGTTATTGGCACAGGTAAGTGTTGCATTTGCAGGCGCAACCGCAGCAACCGGTGGTGTTATATCCTGAGTTACTACTGCCGATGCATTGGCCGTACAACCGTTGGCACCGGTTACAGTTACCGTATAGGTATTAGGCGTGGTTATCGTATTGGTGTTGGTAGTCACACCGCCACCCCAATCATACGATATACCACCGGTGGCAGTTAAAACAGAAGAGGTAGTAATGCACGATAATGTCGCGCTGGCTGGCGATACTACTGCTGTAGGTGCTGCAATATCCTGTGCTATCAGCACCGATGCGCTGGCGGTACATCCGTTTGCGTCGGTGGCTGTTACAACATAAGTGCCAGGTGCGCTTACCACTTTGGTAGCAGTGTTACCACCGCCACTCCAGGCATACCCGGCACCACCGTTGGCTGTAAGCGTAACACTGGTAGTAGCGCAGGTAAGTGTAAAAGACGCCGGTGATATAGTAACCACGGGGGCATTTATGTTTTGATTTACCGTAGCACTGGCCGTAGCCGTGCAGCCGTTAGTAGCCGTTACTGTAACCGTATAGGTAGACGGTACAGTTACTGTATTGGCAGCAGTAGTTACGCCTCCTCCCCAGTTGTAAGTGCCACCACCACTGGCAGTAAGTGTGGCCGATGTGGTACCACATGTAAGCGTGCTGGTTGCCGGAGATATAGTAGCGGTAGGGGGAGTAATGTTTTGGGTTACTGTGGCGGCTGCAGTAGCCGTGCACCCGTTGGTACCGGTTACAGTTACAGTATAGTTGTTCGCAGCACTTACGGTATTGGCGGCAGTAGTTACACCGCCCCCCCAGTTATAAGATATGCCTCCGCTGGCAGTTAATGTGGCTGTAGTTGCAGCACAGGTAAGCGCAGCTCCCGCCGGGCTGATAGCCGCTACAGGTGGGGTAGTATTTTGTGTTACTGTGGCGTTTGCAGTAGCCGTACAGCCGTTAGTACCGGTTACTGTTACTGTGTAGCTGTTAGCTGTACTAACAGTATTAGCAGCTGTGGTTATACCCCCGCCCCAATTATACGATGTACCACCCGAAGCAGTGAGGGTAGCGGTAGTATTGGTACATGTAAGTGTGGCACTGGCAGGGTTTACCGAGGCTACCGGTGGAGTAATGTTTTGGCCTACCGATGCCGTTGCAGTGGCTGTACAGCCGTTGTTACCGGTTACCGTTACAGTATACGTTGCCGGTGCTGTTACCAATCTGGTGGCGGTGGTTATACCGCCGCCCCAATTATAACTGGCACCACCGGCAGCTGTTAGATTTATGGAAGTAGTGGCACAGGTTAAAGTGCCACCCAAAGGGCTAATACTGGCTGTGGGAGGGGTAATATCTTTGGTAATTACTGACGATGCGGTTGCTGTACATCCATTTACATCCGTTACAGTTACTGTATAAGTGCTGGCAGAATCTACTACACGCCCTGCAGTAGTCTGGCCCCCGTTATTCCATACATAAGTTACCCCACCAGTAGCGGTTAGTGGTATTGTAGATGTGGTGCAATTTAGCGTGCCATTAGCAGGCGTTATGCTTACGTTAGGCGGAACACTTACCGCAGCCTGCACCAGCGTAGGAATGTTAGACCATAGCAAAGCCACATCCGCTGCTGTAGCTCTTATAGGGCTCACCTGCATAAATGCTATACAACCACTGCCTGCTTCGCAAGGCGAAACATTATCATCTCTAAAAAAATTAATCCCGTTAACGGTACCCCTTAACCACGGGTAATTGCTATCATACAACTGGGCAAACAAAACGCCGTTAACATAAATATCTGATACAAAGGTTGTTGGGTCCCTTACAAATGTTATAAGGTAAAATGTATTGGCCTGAAAACTAGGGCAGGGGCCTACCGGTTGTTGCCACGGTATGGCCTGCAGACATCCTCCAAAAAGGTAAATCCCCGCGTCACTGGTAGAATTTTCAAAATCAAGCAACCTGGTCCATGAGGTTACCGAATTGAACTTAACATACATGCTTACTGTATAGCCTCCGGTTACATACGGTCCGGTATTAGGATACTTAAGCCCTCCACCTCCTTCAAAGCAGTAAGCATTAAAGTTTAAACAAACTCCTGCTGCATTTACTGTAGTAACCGGGCCAAAGGTACCGGGATTGGCGCCACATGAAACCAGTTCGGTAAGCGGGGGGCCGCCAGACGATGAATTAAAATTATTATCAAATAAATAGGTATGTACCTGAGATTGGCCCCCTGTAGGAAACAAAACACCAAAAGCAATCAGTAACCCAAACAATTGCGCCCTTAGGGTACGCAATACACTACAATTGAAAATAGCAGCAGGGCCAGGCACCTCACAACGCGTCATTTTATGTTCCATATCAGTAGGTAGAAAATGCTTAAATTTTATGTATTGATAAGTGCTATAAATATATGGGTGCAGTTTTTTCAATCGCAGTATTTGATTGGGTCAACTCAAACACGTCAGTATGGAAATTGTAAAAATCAAGCTTGTAAATTTATTAAATACTCTCAAAAATCCATGAAATAGGTGCTTATAATTAACTCATCTTTGTATTTCACTAAATTTAATACTCTGTATAGAGATTGTCAAGGAGTAAATGGTTGCGTGGTATGAAAAAAGCCTGAAATTAATTGTATTTCAGGCTTTTAGGATTGATTATGCAGGTATTAGTTCTTCATTTTTGATTGTGATATTAATGTGGGTTACACAGCAGGCATGCAAAGGTGCTTTTTATGCCAACATAGCTGCCCGCATATTCGATTGGTTTATCCCTTCTTTTTAGTGCTTTGGTACCATTGCAATAAGATAATGCTGTGGCAATGAAAGTGTGCCTTTGGCTTAACCTAAAATTTAATACCCTCAGGTACTTTTGCTGAAACGCAAAGCCAATGCAAAAACTATATCTATTCCTGCTGCTTACACTTCCGGTTTTTGCCACCGCACAGCATTACAAATTCGAACTTGCAGCCGAAGCAGGACCTGGAGTTAGCTGCATATATGGCAGCGGGGCCAAACAACTGCAGAAGCAAAACCCATTAGTTGGCTATTCGGCAGGTTTAGGGTTGCATTTCAATACTCCTAAAGTAGTGGGCATTTACACCGGAGTATATGTACAGCGCAAAGGATTTGAATGGCCTATACCGGCTTTGGCAAGTGATGGACGGGCTATGACATATCGCTACCAGGCGCTCTACCATTATGTAACTATACCGGTAATGCTGAACGCTACGGTTGGTAAAAAAGTTCAGTTTTTTGTAAATGCAGGTGGTTATGTTTCGGCATTATTCCGCATCTATTTGCAACAAAAGGAACTGGGTATTGACAATGTAAACCCCGGTGGATACCAATATGTAGATGCGGGCTTTTGCGGGGGAATGGGTTTGCGTGTAGCTGTTTTGAAAAGACTTATTATTTCGGTGGAGGCGCGCAACTCAACCGGCTTTATGAAGGTGGTAAAAAACACCGAAGCTAAAGATGCGTTCTACAACACTTCAACTTCCTTTTCTGTGGGGCTTGCCTATTCATTCAAACCATGGAAGAAAAAGATGAGGCAACCCAATAGCTTAATCCAGGTTTTACGTTCGCATAATATTCCTGACCGAACTTTACGGTAAGTAAATTATAGCACATGGCCTCTTCAGTTTTAAAAAGCATTTTCAGTACCGGTGGCGAAATCTCCTTTGGAGGCAAAGTAAAGCCTGCCACTGCCAAGAAAAGAAAAGCTAAGCCGGACTCGCAGTCAAAGCAACAGGCGGCCAGCCGTAAATAATAATATTCCTGCTACGGTTTCTTCAGACTCGTTTCTAAGAACACACCAAACTCATTAGCAAAGTTAACACTTACCCGTGCGTGAACGCTGCCCTGTGCATCGTAAAACTTAGCCCGCTTTGCCAAAGGAAAAATCCCCTCGTGCCATACGTTAGGATGAATGTACAAGCCCATGGTGCCATCAAAATAAAAATTGGTAAAGTGCTCAGGCAATATATCATCTCCGGGCAACGCCAATGGTGTTACAAACGGTGTTCCATCTAAAGGAAAGAATAACTGCCCGCCATCGGGATGGTAATTAGCATGCCATAACAGAACACGTTCGTGTTCCTGTGTGATTTCTTTTTCGCGAACAGCATCAGCGGGATTTACACTCCAGCCTAGCAAATACTCATCGTTCACGGCATTGTTTTTGCCAAACAGGTAGTCGCCTTCCCACCAAAAATCGAAGATACCACGCTTGGTACCGGCCTGGTTACCAGTGCCTGCATCTACCGGCCTGCCTTTTGTTTTTGGCCAGGTAACAATCTCTAAAGGAAATTTCTCGTAGTCTTCTTTGCTTACTAAACATCCGTATCCCTTTAAATTATCGTTGGTGGCTATAATTGTTTTAGGAGTATACCAGGGTAGTGAAGCCGGTACATCGGGTTGTAAGTAATTGAGAGCTGCTGACATAACATATACTTTATAATGTATAGCAAGTATAAACACGCCACGTTAAGAAATCGCGAACTAAATCTGAAACTCCTGATATCAGCTAACATAATATTTGCGTAACCCGCTAATAAGATTTGGATAAACAGGTGGCCATACATTCGCGCGCTTTCCAAAATACGCTACCGTGAAATTTCTACATCTCGTTTTTTTGTTACTGGGCTTGCCGGTACTTGTATTTTCTCAGTCCACTTCTTCTATTACCGGCAGAGTATTGTCGAATATGAAGGAACCGTTACCTGATGCCCGTATAACCATTGCTGGTTCCGGCCTTGGAACTTTTTCTAATACTACCGGTGTATTTGAATTGCAAAATGTGCCTGCGGGTAAAGTTAAGGTGATGATTTCTTACCTGGGTTACAAAACGGACACTGTTCAAATAACAGTAGTGGCCAATCAAAATTTTCAGTTAGGAGATATAGACTTAAAAGTAGAAGGCAAGAGCCTGAATGAGGTAGAAGTAAAAGGCAATTTAAAGAAAGGCAGCGATAAGAAGGCCATAAGCCTTACCCAAAACTCATCGCGCGTGGTAACTGTTGTATCTGCCGAAACTATGGGCAAACTGCCGGATAAAAACGCAGCTGATGCGGTAAAACGTATTGCCGGTGCGGCCGTACAAAATAATAAAGGCGAAGGCGCTTATATATCGTTGCGGGGCACGCCGCTTGATTGGACCGCCACATTGGTTAACGGCGACAGGTTACCTATAGCCGATGAAGAAAATACATCGCGCATTTTTGAGTTTGAGGTATTGCCCAGTGACCTTGTAGATTATGTGGTAGTAAGCCGTACTGTTACTCCGGATATAGAGGGCGATAACATCGGCGGTAGTATTAACTTTCTTACAAAATCGGCTGTAGATGAGCGCACGCTTAAAATAAATGTGGCAGCCGGTGCCAGTGTGCTATCGCGCAAGCCATCGGGCAACTTTAATTTTCTGTGGGGCGATGTATCTAAGAACAAAAAATTCAGCTACGTAATTAACGGCTCCTACTTTGGAAGGTACTATGCTTCGCATTCGTACAAAATGGCCTACGGCAGCAATTACAACCATGGGCTTAACCGCTTTGAGTTGAAAGATTATGACGGCGACCGCCATACTGCTGGTGGCAATTTTGCCTGGGAGTATAAAGCCAATGATAAAATCCGGTTTGGCACCAAGATGCTGGCCGGCTACATGCTGGATAATAAATGGCAGCGCAAAACCATGTATGTGTACGATAGCGGCGAGGGTAAGGGCATCAGGCTGCAAAGCATTCATGGCAAGCTGAACAGGTTAATAGCGGGTGGCGAGGCATTTGGCGAGTTTAAACCTACACAACAGTTAAAAATAGATTTTCGTATAGCCTCTTACCACAACCAGTTTACGTATGGCAATGTACCTATTAAAGGCAAAGACCCGCGCAACGGTTATTTTACCGAGGAGTTTGGTATACGCAGTGTGTTTGTGTATACGGATGTAGATACTATTGACCTATACGGCAATGCATACACCGGTGCACCGGGCCAAATTCCTTTCCCTACCAAACTTTTAGATATAGATAACCCAACAGGACGCGGTGATAATTACAGAAACATTCAACCACAAATTACCACACCGGTGGTAGCTGATAGCTTTGAATTTAAGCGGGCTTTCTCTGAGCTAAACACCACCCGCGAAACAGACCCTATAACTACCCAGCTTGACCTTACTTACACAATAAACGCCAACATAAAACTAATGGCCGGTGGTAAGTTTAAATGGAAGTATGGCGAACGCCGCATTAGTTTTCATGAATGGCTGATAAACATAACCAGCCAGCAAAGCGCCGAGCCTATATACATGACCAGCCTGCAAACTGAAGCATTTGATGAGCGTGGTGGATATTTGAAAGAATATGGCAGCCCCTATGCCGGTACCTTTATGCCTTTTATTACTAAAGAGCAAAACCAGAATTTCCTGGACCAATACGGCTACCGTTTGCGCGAGCGTGAAATGAATCAATTACATCCCGAATACAGCCAATGGGTGGGTTCCACTTATAAATACAGGGAGTATACTACAGCCGGTTATGTGATGGGCGATTTTCATTTTGGCAAACGTTTTAATATAGTAACCGGTGTACGGTTAGAGAATACCGATATGCATGTAGAGAGCGATACGCTAAGCACCAAATACCAGATTGATACGGCCAGCGGACAGGTGTATTACCCATCAGAAAAACGTGTAACCGATATACGGTACCTGGCTGTGTTGCCCGCGCTTAATTTCACCTTTGCTGTAAATGAAAGAATGAATTTACGGGCTGCCGTTTCGCGTACTTATCACCGGCAGAATTTTGCAGAGGTTAAACCCGGCTATGCCGTGGTGCGCTATACCGAGTTTGAATTCACCTTTGGTAATCCTAACCTTAAGCCGGCATACAGCTACAACTTCGATTTGATGTATGAATACTTTTGGGGCAGCAAAGGTTTGTTCAGTGTGGGCGCTTACTATAAGTTTATAACCAACCATATTTTCAATACCGCGCAGGCCGACTTTGACCCGCGCACTGGTATAGTTTACAAGTCGCCAACTAATGCCGGTAAGAGTTGGGTGTTTGGTTTAGAAGGTAACATACAGCGTCAGTTTGATTTTATTCCCTCGTGGGGTTCGGGTTTTGGTATTAATGCCAATTTCACTTATTCACTATCGCGCATGCAGGTGCCGGGGCGTGATGGCAAGCAGGCCATGGCCGAGCAAACTCCTATACTGTACAACGTTTCATTGTTCTACGAAAAGTACGGCGTAAATGCACGCATAGCGCTCAACTAT
>DATGWP010000224.1:0-8621 GCA_035299425.1 Chitinophagales bacterium
TATGCACTAAAGCGTAATCAGACTTTTGTAAACGAACTAATCTGGCGCGATTTCTATCACCAGATTCTTTTTCATTTTCCGCATGTAGCAACTGGTGCTTTCCGCAAGGAGTACGATAGTATACAATGGGAGAATGATGAACAAAAGTTTGCGGCGTGGTGCCAGGGCCGCACCGGTTACCCAATGGTAGATGCCGGTATGCGCGAACTGAATGCTACAGGGTTTGTGCATAACCGGGTGCGCATGGTGGTGGCCAGTTTTTTAACCAAACACTTACTAATTGACTGGCGATGGGGCGAAGCCTATTTTGCCGACAAGCTGTTAGACTTTGATTTGGCAGCAAATAATGGAGGCTGGCAATGGGCTGCCGGTTGTGGTACCGATGCCGCTCCATATTTTCGTGTGTTCAATCCTCAGCTGCAAATGGAGCGCTTTGACCCTGAGATGAAGTATGTAAAAAAATGGGTGCCCGAGTTTGGAACTTCAGCATATCCAAAACCTATAGTAGACCATAAACTTGCCAAAGACAAGGTTATGGTGGCTTACGGAAAGGCTTTGAAGCCTTTTAAATAAAAACCTGATGATTAGGCATAAAAAAACCTCCCGTGTTGGCGGGAGGTTCAACTATGCTATAAGCATGGTTGCCAATATTATCTGTTATACTAAGGTTACTTTACCAGAACCCACTACATAACCGTTTTGGTAAACCTCTACAGTATATGTTCCGGCATCTTTAATGTTTTGGCTCCAGTAAACTATCACCTTTTTGTTGCTTTGTTCGTAATTAAAGTCGGCCTTCTTGGTAAATTTCACCGGCTCTGGTTGTGTAGCCGAAGTTATTTCACCCGACCCTTGGTCGGCTACAGCAATAGTTTCACCTTTAGGGTTAATAATGCGCACATACAGGCTAAGCGGTCCCGGGTCAAGCACTTTATTTGCTCCTGTTTCAAAACTAATTTTCAGGCTTTCTGCCGCTTTTACACGTTTTACCTCTACTTCTTTACCATTGTTACGTTTCTTAATTGCCTCTACATCTACTTTTGCTATTGGCAATAATGAACCCAATTCAACCTTTTTAGATAAGCCCGAATTTTGCTCGGTTAAGCGCGTGGTATTACCACGTTCGGTAGTAAGGTCGGTATTCAACTGGGTATTAGTAGCCAGCAGTTGTTCTTTATCTTTGGTAAGTTGCTCAACTTTGGCAGTCATTTCCGATATACTGGCCTGGTATTCGGCAATCATCTTCTGTGCTTTATCTAACTCGCGCTGTGTAAGTTTATTTTTGCTGAATAAAGCCGTTAATTCCCTTTTGGCTTTATCAAGCTCAGCTTGTTTAGCTACAATGGCCTGGTCTAACTCAGCTGTTTTGCCTTTAAACTGTTCAAGCTCTTCACTTTTTAAAGTAAAGGTATCAGAGAGGTTGTGGAATTGTTGCTCAAGTGCTGTCTTCTGCGTGGTTACATCGGCCTTTTCGTGCCGGGTATTCATATAAAAATAAAGGGTGAGGCTGTTTAGTAGAAGGAGAACTATCACTGTACCTGCAAAAGCCCGCCTGGTAACTGTACCACTTTTTTCATTGGTTTCCATACTTATTTGTTTTAAGTGATTAAAAAATAAGTAGTGTTAGGCCATTCAGTTTTTTGTTTTGGTTGTGATATATAAAAGGAACGGTTTCATATTGTTTTTGTTGTATTAAAAACCAGAAACCGTTCCCTGCCGCAAGTAGCCCAATATCCGTGCCTGTAATGGAAAGTCTAGTAAATCAGTAGTTTTTGTGGAGTTAACGGGGAAAAAATGGGGAATACATACCGCGGTTTAAATCAAAAAATTCCTCGCTAGTAATTTAGGCAGCCAAATTATTAACATTTATAGTCAGTATTTTACATTTGTCTTATGATAAAATACCCATTTCTTATTGCGCTATGCTTTATTGTTCATTACAGTTTCAGCCAGTCCGTATTAGTTCCTGCTACCGGCAATACACTTATTTCAGGATGTAACTTTACAATTAAGGACCCCGGAGGGGATAGCAATTTTCCTGCAAACACAAGCGGCTCTATAAGTATATGTCCATCTGTGCAGGGACAACGTGTGCATATAGATTTCAGCGTTCTGGATTTAGGTGGCGGAACCTTACGCGTACGTAACGGCAGCCTTTATAACAATCCTATTATTGCAACTATCACCAGCGCTAATCAGCAGCAGTATTCCAATTTTACATCTACTGACCTTATGGGATGTATTACAATCGATTTTACAGTCTTTAATAGCAGCAATCTGATGGCTGGGTTTGTGGCTCAGGCTACATGTGTGTCGCCATATCCCCCCAGCGATGCTGCTGTTACTATTGTTATCAATTCCGGTGCTCCATTTTATACAGGAGAAGACCTGGACTTTTCTTTGGTAACTAAAAACCTGGGTGGGCAAGGGCCAGTTGCTGCACACCGCACCAAGCTTTTCTTATCTACAGATAATTCTTACAGTGTAGATGATGCCGAAATGTATGAGTTTAATTTTAGTTCTACTTTACAACCAGGCCAAAGTACCGGCAACTTTGCCGATAATTTTGTATTGCCGGATTCACTTGCCAATGGTAGTTACTATTTACTGGCCGTGTGCGACTATTATAATGAATTAACCGAGGTGAACGAAAGCAATAACGTAGCTGTGGCCGGGCCTTTCAATTTGCAGCAGGGTGCAATTGACTTAAAGTTTTTATCTTCAACTATTGCCGATACGCTGCCAATTGGTTTCACAGAATCGGCGACTGTGGCATTTACAAATATTGGTGTACTGCCATCTTCAGCATCCACTTCTGTTATATACCTTTCTTACGATTCGGTGCTGGATGCAGGTGATTTTCCAATTGACACTTTTGCTTTATCTTCAATAGCGCCCGGCGCTTCTTTTAACAGTTCGATTATTACCATGGCCTTGCCGCATTCGTTAACTGAGGGTATTTACTACGTAATTATAAGAGCGGATGATAGAGAGTACATACCGGAAAGTAACGAAGCCAATAACACGCTGGTTAAAAAAATCACCTTACTCAACCCTTACTTTGATTTCCGTCCTCAGTTTACAAATGCGCCGGCAATTATGCGCTGTAATACAGTTTATACAGTAACATGCAGGGTTAACGATGCGGGAATATTTCCCGATATCCGATATGTATCGCTTGCTTATTTTTTATCGGCAGATAGCATATGGGATGCCACTGATGCTTTGGTGCACTCCAGCGATGTGATACAGATTGCAACCACTTTTTATAATAGTGCCTCATCTATCACGCTGCCGGATTTTACTACACCCGGCAATTATTACTTAATAGCCCGCATTGACGGAGAAAATGATTTTTTAGAGACAAATGAATTAAACAACACCGCTAGCACTCCCGTAACGGTGCTGCCTATATCGTACGATTTTTATGCTCATAACATTACTTTTCCCGATACTTTTTTTGCTAATACAGGTGCTAACTTTACTGTTAATTGTGGAGGAAGTTGGTCCAATGCAGGCACTTTTCCGGCAAGCCCCGTATATTTAAATGTGTATTTGTCAGCAGATACTATTTGGAGTGCAGATGATTTAAGTGTAGGCGGGCAGTCTTCTTCATTTTTGGGCCTTAACGCACAAACCATTAGTGATAGTTATAATTTTAATGCAGGCATTGCAACCGGTAATTATTACTTACTTTTTGTTTGCGATGCACCCAATACTTTTTTCGAGCTAAACGAAAACAATAATGTTTTTGTAAAACCTTTTGTAATTATTCGAAAGGACTACGATTTCGAGATTACTCATATATTGAACACCCCCCTTGTAAGCAATGTGAGGCAAGGTAATATGCCTGTTAAAACGGTTTATCGTGGCAATTCTGCTTACACAACTACCTCTAATATTTATTATTACCTTTCTAACGATACACTGTTAAGCGCCAGCGATTCGTTGATAGGTACCCGCACGGTTAGTTTTGAAGGCTACAACAGCGATACGGTAAATGCTACTGTGGTTATACCAAATGTGCCACCTGGTAATTACTATTTATTAGCCAGGGCAGATGGTCTGGATGCAACTGCAGAGTTAAATGAACTTAATAACCTTATATGTAAGCCTATACTTTTAAGGCCGGATACGGTTGATATATTCTTTGGATCGGTAGGCGTGGGTAATTCAGGCAATTTGGTGACTGGTGTTACTACAGGATTTACCTTGCAGTTAAAAGATACATCGATAACAGGTTCATGGGTTTACAACGTTAATTACACTTTATACTCATCGGCTGATACACTTTATCAGCCGGGTAGTGATGTTTTTATAGGCGATGGTTACAGCAGCCGTATTTACAGCAATACTACGCAGTCTTTTAGTCCTAATTATGTAGTACCCGCTGCATCTTTAGGGCACTCTTACATTTTGTACAGGGCAGATGTTCCTGACTTCTGGCATGAATCAAACGAGCAAAATAATCTGGCATATAAACCTGTTAATATATCGGCACCTAACCGCAATCTATATCCTTACAACCCTGCAGTAAGCATTTCAGGCCCTCTTTATAGTGGCACTTCGTGTAATTTTACCGGTCGCGTAGGCAACAGTGGTAACTCTACGCCTGTTGGTTCCAGTAACTTTCGCGTCTATCTTTCTTTAGACTCGCTGTTTAATGGTGGCGATGTGTTGATTTACGATTATTCAATCCCCTATTACTCTTTACCCCCTGGCGGCTCAACTGCAGTAAGTGGGAGCGGAGTGGTAAACGGAGCGCCAGGTAATTATTTTCTTTTATACGTGGCCGATGCTACCAATCAGGTTACTGAATTAAATGAAGCAGATAATGTAGTTAATATACCGGTTACCATTATACCTACACCGTTACCGGATGTGGAAGTAATTGAAACAATTGCCGGTGCCGATATGGTTACAGTGGGTAGAAGCCAAAACCATTATGTGATGGTTAAAAATAACGCTAATTTGCTTGTCAGCAATTTCAATGTTAGCTTTTTCCTTTCCAGCGACACTATTAAAGACGGTACAGACCCATTAATAGGAACTTTTTTGGTTAACAATGCAATTGCAGCATCTGATGTTGAAAATATTACCGTTAATACAACTATTCCCGCCAATACGTTACCCGGTAGCTATTACCTTATTGCTTTTGCCGATGCCGGTTCTGTACTGGCAGAGTTGAATGAAAACAATAATCTGAGATATGTGCCTGTAGAGGTTATAGATACAACGGCAGATATTTTCCTGGTAGGTGCGAATAACAATGCTTACTCATTTGTTTCTTCCCTGAGTTATACTTACCCTACTGTAGAAGTTGCAAATTTTGGCAATTCGCCTGTCTCAGCTTTTCGCCTCGGTTTATACCTGTCTACAGATTCTGTAGTGGATGGTAACGACGTTTTGATAAGCTCAAGTAATGTAAATGGTTTGGGCAGAATGGCTCATCAAACAGAGGGATTCCCCGGGGTGGCATTTCCGGTGGTTACACCTGGTAGTTATTATCTTATAGCATTTGCCGATGATCAGTCCGCTATTGGCGAAACTCGGGAGAACAACAATTTATGGATTTGGCCGGCAAATGTTGCCGCCAGATTTTATGACGTAGGATGGCAAAGTATATCTCTACCGGATACGAGTCTGGTGCGTGGCCAAAGTATAGTTTTAAGCGGGGTTTTGAAAAATTACGGAAATTCAAGCACAGGTAGTTTTGCGAATATTATAATGTTGTCTACCGATACAATTTTGGATGCAAACGATGTGCAGGTTAGTTCCGCAAGCTCGACCTCTATAGCCGTAAATGGGCAGCATTTGTATGCTACTACGGTGAATATTTCACCGCTAACTGTACCTGGGAACTATTATTTAATCTGTTACGCCGACCGTAGCACACAATTAGCTGAAACTAACGAGGTAAATAATTACGCCCATATTGCTATTACGGTTGTAGGGGCCGTGCATGATTTGCTTATTGACTCCATATCGGTAGATACAGCAATTATGGCGGGCCGCACCTTTGTGCCGCTGCAGTACTGGATAAAGAATGCAGGTAACTTGTATGTAGGTGCCGAGGCCTCGGTTTTTCTTTCTACTGATACTATTTTGACAATTGGAACGGATATACAGCTATCTACCACCAATACCCTGTATGTTTCACCGGGTGAAAGGCTTTTTCAGGCAAGGTGGTTTTCTGTAGGGGCAAATGTTTCTCCAGGAAATTACTATTTGCTGATTTTGGAGGATGATGAATATGCGGTAGCCGAAATAAACGAAGCCAATAACCTTTTTATACAACCAGTAACCATATTGCCTCATAAGATAGATGTAGGGGTTTCAGATTTTTATTTAACCAATGCCAATGATGAGTTTCCGTCAGCAGGTCAAGCCATAGGTATTAATTGGGAAGTGAGCAACTATACCTTTGGTGTTACTTCAATTTTGGCAAGATGCAAAATCCTGCTTTCTGATGATACGCTGGTTAGCCCGTTAGATAAGCGGATTCATAGCTACAATGTAATGCTTAATGGCGACCAGAATTATGGCTCATTAACAGGCAGTATAAGCTTTAGCCTTCCAGGTAACATAACTCCCGGATTACACTATTTTATTTGTTGGATGGATACTGCAAACGTGAATAATGACCCTAACCTGGCAAATAATAAGCGACTTATTCCATTTTATGTATTGGCGCCTAATGTTGATTTATATCCCGCTAATCTGGTTTCATATAATGGATATCTTGTTAACGGAGGGACCCATTCTATTTCTTTCTATAATAACGGAAGCACCGCATCCGGCCAGGTTAGGTATAGCGTTTACCTGTCACAGGATTCTACAACTACTACCGGGGCATACTTGTATCTGCAAGGCACGGTGGATGTAGCAGCATTTGGTAACCGTACTGTATCATTCTCCAATACTTCCGGGCCACCGGCAGGTATCTATTACATGATAGTGGATGTAGATGATTTACAGCAGAGTACTGAAATAAATGAAACAAACAATCGATTTGTAAAACGCGTAGCAAGGCAAAGTTCTAATTCTATGTACCTGCTTCCTGATTCTGTAATGGCACAGCCTTATGAATTAGATTGTGGCGATACTATTGCTTTTGCCGGTAACTCAGGCCATAACCCTGCTACCCAAACTACTATTCTGAAATTTGTAATACCCTCTAACAATTATGGGCTTATATTCGATAGCTACAGCCTTTCGGGTAACAGCGTGTTAAATGTTTACTCCGGTTATTCTACTTCAGGGCTGCCGGTAGCAAGCTATACCTCAACTAATTTGCCCGGTATAGTACATGCTGCTAATGATTCTTTGACGCTTGAACTAATAGCCGATGCTGTTAATCCAGGCTCATTCCGGTCACGGGTCTATTGTTATTCTGCCTCGGCCGATTTGCAAATATTGCAATCTACTTTCAATGTAGATACGGTAGCAGGTAATATCAATTACGATAATGATGTAACTGTCCTTAATTCCGGTCTGGCATCCGCAGGTATCTCCGAGGTTGAAATTCGTTTTTCCACCGATTCTATCTGGAGTAGTAATGATGTTTATCTGGCCATTGCTGCAGTTCCTACGCTTGTTGCCAGTGCTGATATAATTGTAAACGCAGCCTTTAGTTTGCCGACAGGTTATGCCGAGGGTAATTATTTTATTCTTGTAAAAGCGGATGCAAATAATACGGTAGCGGAGGTGAATGAAAATAATAACGTACTTGCCAGGGCGGTTTATTATAAATCAGACGGCGTGGGTATGCCCGAACTAGTTGCCGCTGTAGCTTTCTACAATTGGGTTGATGATAGCAGGCAAATTCATTTAGTAGCTCAAAATGTTGAGCCTTTTAGTGCAGAACTCTATAATGCCATTGGGCAAAAAGTAGAAGCTAAGTCTTCTGCCGGAGTTAACTTATCGTTTAATTCATTGCCATCGGGCGTATATTTGGCCGCTATTACTCAATATGGCAAAAGCTATCGAATGAAAATTGTTATTCCTTAATACATGTAAGCGGGTGGAGTTAAGCTGTTTTAGCTTCACCCGCTTTTTCTAAACCACGGCACCAGTACAGATACCCGCTTAACATAATCTGCATAACCAGGCTTGCTCTTTAGGTTCTTTTCTTCCATCATGGGTATAGAAGCAAACATAAACATGATAAGCATAGCCACCCATCCGATACCGGTCCACCAGTAACCCGGTGCGGTAGACATCTGCATTACCCATAACCCGAACCAGAAAAGTATTTCTCCAAAGTAATTGGGATGGCGGCTGTATTTCCAAATACCTTCATCAATAAACTCACCGGGCTTCGCTTTCTTTTTGAACCGGCGCATCTGTTCATCGGCTACCAGCGCTATTATAGCAGCCGCTACACAAACGAGAAAGCCTACGGCCACCAGGTCATTGTATTGAAACCCCTCACACAACATATAGGCAGCATAGGTGGTGGCAAAATATACCGGCAACATGCCCAGAAAAACCATGATGGTAGGAAACATGTGTATGCCCCCAAAATTAGTGAGCCAGTATAGTTTAGGGTTCTTTTCACGCAACATAACATAGCGCCAATCTTCGTGCACCAAGCCCTGCCATCCACGCGCCCAGTTAAG
>DATGWP010000225.1:0-40449 GCA_035299425.1 Chitinophagales bacterium
AAGCGACCAATACTTTGTTTACTGTCGCGGCAAAATCCTGTTTACGTACAAAAATCAACAAAGGCAATATGAGCACGCCAAAACCGGGATGAAGAAACCCACCCAGAGCATAAATTATATTGGGCACCTTATAATGCTGTGTGCCATCGGGTGTTACAAAATCGCGGGCAAAGAAATTAGATAAAGACCATGAGGTAAGCCACTCATGTTGCACAAAGGCCAGCGGAGCCTGATACCGGATTGCAAAGTGCGGAAAACACACAACCATTGCTATGGCTATGCAGATAAGAATTTGTTTCCATTGCTTGCCGTGCAGCAGATAGTATGCAAACATTAAAGATGGTGGCATTAACACAATTGCCGCAGCATAGCGCGTCATTACAGCCACGGCTACCGCTAAAGCAAACAGGTAAACAGCAACAGTCTTACCGGTTTCTTTATATCGCTTAAAACAATAAAAGGCCAGCAGTGTAGTTGCCATACTCATGGTATCGGGCATGGTAACCAGGCCGGCCCTTAGCAACAGCGGAGAAAAACCAAGTGCCAGTAGCGCGTAGATAAGCGGTGTTAGCATGTCGGTATCGCTACGATACCAACGAACCACTACCAATATGCTGTAAGCAACCCAGAATATAGAAAACAACTGCAGAACAGTTAAAACCGAAGTATGAAAAACAAATGCAAATACTGCCCCAGTAGTTGGATACCACACAGGCCAGAAATAATCACCAGGGCTTTGAAAGGTATAAATCCAGTTTAAACAAGCCTTTGAATACCTGTAATATTCGTGGGCATCCTGTCCGTAAAGCCCATTAAAATCGAGCACGCGCACAAAAGCAACCACCAGTATAAAATAAACAAGTATGGGCAGGTAGTATCGGAGTTTCTCCACTGTGCATTAAATAAATAGAAAATAATTGATTTGCCCAGAGCAACCGCAGGTTGATTTTCTATTTTTACGGCAGTGCACAACAACATTCATAGTATTTTAAAGCAGTTTTGGGGGTTTGATGGTTTCCGGCCCTTGCAGGAAGATATCATCCATTCTGTTTTAAATGGTAACGATACACTGGCCCTGCTACCTACAGGTGGGGGCAAGTCTATCTGTTTCCAGGTGCCTGCATTGGCTAAAGAGGGCTTGTGCCTGGTTATCTCTCCGCTTATTGCACTGATGAAAGACCAGGTGTATAACCTGAATCAAAAAGGAATAAAAGCTACAGCCATTTACTCGGGATTGCAGCCCCGTGTGATAGATGCCCTGTTGGATAACTGCGTGTACGGCAAGGTAAAGTTTCTCTACTTATCGCCCGAGCGACTAGCCCACGAAGATTTCAGAGCCCGGATTGAGAAGATGAACATCAGCCTGATAGTGGTAGACGAAGCACATTGCATTTCGCAGTGGGGGTACGATTTTCGTCCACCTTATTTGAAGATAGCCGAGGTACGCGAAATATTGAAAGGCATACCGGTGATTGCACTTACAGCCACTGCTACACCAGAGGTAGTAAAGGATATTCAGGAGAAACTTGTATTTAGAAAAGAAAACGTACTTAAGAAAAGTTTTGTGCGCACAAACCTTAGCTACGTAGTGCGGCAAACGATGAATAAGGAACAGGCCATGCTGGATATACTGGCCAAGGTAAAAGGGAGTGCCATAGTGTATGTGCGCAACCGCAAACGGACCAAAACCTATGCCAACCTGCTGAACAAACACAGGATAAAAGCCGATTTCTATCATGCGGGATTAATGCCTAACGAGCGCTCTAAAAAGCAGGATGAATGGATTAAAAACAAAACGCGCGTTATCTGCTGCACCAATGCGTTTGGTATGGGTATAGATAAACCCGATGTGCGCACCGTAGTGCACATGGATTTGGCAGAGAGCACCGAAGCCTATTTTCAGGAGGCAGGCAGGGCAGGTCGCGATGAGCAAAAAGCTTACGCCGTACAACTATATACCAACAACGATGTACTTGAAATAAATGAGAAAATAGCCGATGGGTTTCCTACTATCGATTTTATTAAAGATGTGTATGAAGAACTTGCACAACATCTGCGCATAGCCTACAACGAAGGTTTTGAAAGAACTTATGAATTTGATCTTGGGGCGCTGGCACAAGGCAAACAAATGAACCCGGCAAAGGTAGTTACCGCGCTCAAGATACTGGAGCAGCAGGAAATACTTTATTTAACCGATGGCGCCTATCAGCAGTCGAAGGTAAAGTGTATATGCAGTAAAGAAGCACTAAGCCGTTTTCAGGAGCAGCACAAAGCGCTGGAACCGCTGATTAAGTTTGTATTGCGGACATCAGAGGGGGTATTTGAAGATTTTGTATCGATAGATGAAGAAACGATAGCAAGCAGGCTTAAGCTATCTCTACAGGATACCATTACCCAACTAAACAACCTGCATACCTTCAAAATATTTAGTTACCATCCGCGCAAAGAAAACCCGAGGGTCACCTTTTTGCAGAACAGGGTTAAGAAATCAGAGTTGCGCCTGGACCGCGATTTTATAAACAAGCGCAAACTGGATTACGAGAACCGATTAAAATCGGTAAAGCACTATATTACCGAAACAACTACCTGTCGTACCCGTCTTCTTGTAAAATATTTTGGCGAAAGCATATCTATCGATTGCGGTATATGCGATGTGTGTGTAGCAAATAAGAAAAGCAACCTTACTTCCGAAGATTTTTCTACCCTTGCCAAAGCAATAGAAAATGAATTGCGCCAATCATCGTTAAGCGTATCAGATTTGAGCAAAAAAATAGCCTGTAAAGAAACAGACCTCTATCCCGTAATCGATTTCTTATTAGATAAAGGCAGGGCCGCCGGAACGGCAGATGGAAAAATAAAATGGCTGTGAACAAGAAAATAATTTTTGCGGTTACCAACGACCTGACTTACGACCAGCGCATGCAAAAAATTTGCAGAAGTCTGTCTCATGCCGGCTATACAGTTGAGTTAGTTGGACGCGAAAGGAACACTTCTCTCCCACTTTCGAATGAACCCTTTAAACAAACCCGCTTAAAGTGCTGGTTGGATAAAGGGAAGTTGTTTTACGTAGAATATAATTTTCGCCTGTTCTTGTATCTCCTTTCACAAAAAGCAGACGCATTTTGCGCAATTGATTTAGACACCATTGCTTCAGTGGTTTCTGCTGCAAAAATTAAGGGAGCAAAAATTGCCTATGATGCCCACGAATACTTTACTGAAGTGCCGGAGGTAATCCGCAGGCCCGTAGTAAAAAAAATATGGCAATGGGTAGAGAAAACCTTTGTGCCTAAAGTTGACCTGGCCTATACTGTATCGCCGGCAATAGCAGAGCTTTTTAGCAAGCAATACAGCAAGAAGTTTAATGTAATAATGAATGTGCCTGTGTTGGCGCAAAGAACAAGCAGCCTGCAGCCAACCAACAATAACACCTCTGTAATACTTTACCAGGGTGCATTGAATGAAGGCCGGGGGCTGGAGCACTTAATAGAAACTATGCATGAGGTTAATGCTAAGTTAATTTTAGCAGGAGAGGGCGATCTATCAGATGCACTACGCTTGCAGGTTAAAAAGGCTGGCCTTGAAGAAAAAGTTGAGTTTGCCGGTTTTGTAAAACCAGAAGATTTGAGAAAGCTTACACAGGAGGCCTCTATTGGTATAAACCTGCTAGAAAACAAGGGATTAAGTTACTATTACTCCCTATCTAACAAGTTTTTTGACTATATACATGCTGCTGTACCACAGGTGTGCATTAACTTTCCCGAATACCAACAAATAAACGAAGATTTTGAAGTGGCTGTACTGGTAAAAGATTGCTCTCCGCAGGAAATAAAAAAGGCTATTGAGCGTCTATTAAGCAACAAAGAATTTTATGCGCGGTTACAAAAAAAATGTGAGGTTTGCAGCACTAGTTTGAACTGGCAAAATGAGGAGAAAAAATTAGTTGCCTTTTATAATGAATTACTCAGATAAACACCTGCATATAGTATCTTTTAACGTGCCTTACCCGCCCGATTACGGTGGTGTAATTGATGTGTTTTATAAGATAAAAGCGCTACGCGACCTGGGTATTAAAATCCATTTACACTGCTTTAACTACGGACGCGATGAGAGCATTGAACTAGCGCAGATATGTGCCAGTGTGAATTATTATCCGCGCAAAAAGTTTTACCAGGCAATTTACAGCAATGTGCCTTACATAGTAGGCTCGCGCCAAAGCGGCGAGTTGCTTACCAACCTTACCAATAACGACTACCCGGTTCTTTTCGAAGGATTACATACGTGTTTCTACCTTAACCACCCTGCTTTAGATAATAAGCTTAAAGCAGTGCGCATGCATAATGTAGAGTGGGATTACTACCGCAGCCTGAAAGAAGCCGAAAGTAACTACCTCATTAAGTTCTACTTTAACCTGGAGTCGAAAAAACTTAAGAAGTTTGAAGATGAACTAAAGAAAGCCGATAAGATTTTTGCCATCAGTAGAAGCGATTACGAATACCTGCGCCAGAGCTATGAAACCATTAGCTATGTGCCTGCTTTTCATAACAATGAAAATGTTACCAGCAAAGAAGGCACCGGTGATTACATACTCTACCAGGGCAATTTAAGTGTGGCCGAAAATAACCAGGCAGCCATGTTTATTGCCAAGAAAATTGCGGAGGGCATGCCTTACAAGTTTATTATAGCCGGCAAAAACCCAACCTCTGCACTTAAGAAAGAGATAAAGGGCATAAAGAACATTCAGTTGATAGAGAACCCACCATTTGAAAAAATGGCTGAGTTGATGGAAAATGCGCACGTAAATCTGCTGGTTACGTTTCAGAACACCGGTATCAAATTAAAGCTGCTCAATTCGCTATACCGCGGCCGCTTTGTAGTTGTTAACAGCAAAATGGTAAACAACACGGGCCTGGAAACGCTTTGCATTAACGAAGATAACCCCACCGCTACCAAGCGTATACTTGCGGAGTTAATGAATACTCCCTTTACCCAAAGCGAAATTGAAAAGCGCGAGCGCATTTTAGGAGCCGGTTTCAGCAACCGGGCTAATGCATTAAAAATTGCGAAGGAGATATTTAATTCGTAGAGAGGCTTCACTATAAAATTCAATCGTCAATCTCATCAACAGAGGCGCTCTTAAATACTCTTTGCATTTGCTACTGTTGCCATATCTATATTTTTTATAAAAACAATAGCCATCAAAACAGCGCCAGCTGCGCAGGCTTGAAAGATGCACGCGCAGGTTCTATAACACGCGGTGGAAGCATTCCCGCACTGTTTATCTGAAAAACAGGGGTAGCATTATAACGGGATGCCACTGTAATGTTCACCCCATTTGCATGTTGGTTAAAAAGGCGATCCACAATAGCAGGGTCGTTATTATTTTTAGAGAGGTGCGACAGGATGAGGTGACTCATAAATGCCGGGCGGTGGTCGCAAAACAGCTTAAGCGCCTGCACATTAGAGATGTGGCCCTGCCCGCCACTTATTCTGCGTTTTAAATGCCATGGGTAACCGCCGTTTTCAAGCATTTGCTCATCGTAGTTACTCTCCAGAAAAGCTGCGTGACACTGTTTAAAGTAATGCACCACCCGCTTGCAGGCCATACCAATATCGGTAATTACACCTATTTTAATACCGTTACCTTCTACTATAAAACTATAAGGTTCTACTGCATCGTGCTCTTTTTCGAACGGGGTAACTTTTAGCGCGCCAATCATAACCGGGTGGTCGGCAGCAAAAGAGCGTATAAGGTGATCGGGTAAAACAAGCCGGCTGTTGCGCAGCACAGCAGGGTTAATATATACCGGTACATCATGCTTTTTAGCCAATACGGTCAGGCCACTAATGTGGTCGGTGTGCTCGTGTGAAATAAAAACGGCCTTTACACTTTTAATAGCTAAACCAAGGCTGGTCATCCGTTTCTCTACCTCGCGGCAGCTAATGCCTACATCTACCAGCACAGCTTCGCTCCCATTGCCTACGTAATAGCAATTGCCATTACTGCCCGAGTTTAAAGAGGTGATAAAAAGTGACATGGTGCAAAGAAGCGAAAGTTAAAGGGATAAATCCCTTAGCTTATCCACCTACAAAAGGTTAGCAAACATAGAAGGGAACACACCCGCCAGTATAGTGATGAGGATACAAACAACTATTACCACGCTGTAAGCCGGTTTAATAGTAAGCGATACCTCGCTTGAATCTTTGGTATACATGGCAATAATTACCTTGAAGTAATAATAAACGCCCACTATGGAATTTACTACAGCCAATATTACCAACCCCAGGTGTCCGGCCCTTACAGCCTCGCTGAAGATGTAGTATTTACCAAAGAACCCAGCAAACGGAGGTATGCCGGCCATAGACAACATAGCAATGGTAAGTGCCATTGCCAGCAGGGGTTTTCTTTTACCAAGGCCATTGAATGCGTCAAATTTTTCGGAACCTACATTAGCCGCTACCACAATGGCTATGGCAAAGGCTGCAATGGAAGCTACTGCATACGCCAGAGAATAAAAGAACAGCGCATTATCTGTTTTACCATATACCGATACAATAGCCAGTAGCATATAACCGGCGTGCGATATACCCGAGAAAGCCAGCATACGCTTGAACGAATCCTGGTTAAGGGCCGAGAAGTTACCTACTATAATGGTAAGGGCGGTAACACCGCTAAGCACCCAGGCATATGCCGGCATAGCCGAACCAAGACTGGAACTGAATAAACGGTAGAAGGCTGCAAAGGCCGAAATTTTGGCAATAGTGGCCATGGTAGCCGTGGTAAGCGTAGGAGAGCCTTCGTACACATCGGGTGCCCAAAAGTGGAACGGAGCAGCCGAAACTTTAAACAGCAGGGCTATAAGTATCATACCCGCGCCTATATAATATAGTAAAGACGGCGTGCTGTTGGCTGCATAGTTAGTAATACCCTGAATGTCGAAAGAGCCGGTTTCGCCGTAAATAAGGGCGATACCAAATAACAAAACACCCGATGCAAAACTTCCCATAAGGAAGTATTTCATGGCGGCTTCGTTACTTCTTACATCTTTTCGCTTGCTGCCGGCCAACACATAAAGTGATATACTTAATACCTCCAGGCCAAGGAAGAACATGGCCATATTACCAAAAGAAACCATCGCCAAAGCACCACACAGCGTGAAGATGGTAATAGCCAGGTAATCAGAAATTTTCGATTCTTCGTTTTTGTAAAAATTGCCGCTTAGCACAAGAATGAAAACACCCAGCAGTAACAACAGGCCAGAGAAAGCTACCGAAAAATTATCGATAACCACCATGTTGTGAAAAAAGGCCTGGTTCTCACCCCAGTTACTGGCATTTAACCCAAATATAACCAGCAAGCCTGTAACAGCTATAGGCAAAATGAATTTGCGCAGGCTGAACATTTCTGCCAACATGCAAACCAATCCAAGTGTTGAGGTATATACTAAGGTCTTCATTTCAGCGAATTATTCAATATAAAATCAAGGCTAGGCTGCATCATATCCATTAATTGTTTTGGATATAAACCAACCTGAAAAATACCAATAATGATAAGGATAAACACCAGCATTTCCTGCCAGTTAAGGTCGGCAAAACCGGCAGTAAGTGCATTTGTTTCACCCAGCATTACATTTTGATACATGCGCAGCATATACACCGCACCCAGTATAATAGTAAGCCCGGCAATAACTGCCAGCCATGTATTATACTCATATACGCCAAACAATAGCAGGAACTCACCAATAAAGGCATTGGTAGTAGGCAAAGCCACACTGGCCAATACTACTATAACAAAACAGGCCGCAAATTTTGGGGCTACATTTCTGATACCGCCTAACTGAGAAATTGAAAGTGTGCCGGTGCGGCGCAAAATAATTTCGGCGGCAAAAAACAAACCTACCACATTGAAACCGTGTGCAAACATTTGCACCGCAGCGCCCTGAAAACCTTCGCGGGTAAGGGTGAATATGCCGGCAGTAATTAAACCAACGTGAGCGAATGATGAGTAAGCCAATAGCTTTTTAAGATCGTCTTGCTTTATGGCTATAACAGAACCGTAGATAACACCAATAGTGGCCAACACAATTACCAGTGGGGTCCAAAGCATAACACCTTCGGGCAATACAGGCAATAGCCAGCGCAGCAAACCATAAAGACCCATTTTAAGCATAATACCTGCCAAAAGCATGGTACCGGCTGTCGGCGCTTCTTTATATGTATCGGGCTGCCAGGTATGAAAAGGGAATACAGGGATTTTGATAGCAAAGGCCAGGAAGAATGCCCAGAACAAAAAGCCTTGTTCTTTTGGCGAAAGGTTAAGTGCATACAAAGCGGCTGTGCTGAAACTGCCCGATTGCTGATATAGATAGATAAAGCCTACCAGCATGAACAGAGAACCAGCAAGCGTATAAACAAAGAACTTAAAAATGGCGCGGTTGCGGAAGTCCTTATCCTGATTTTCGCCCCACAGCAAGGCTATAAAGAAGATAGGAATAAGGGCCAACTCCCAAAAAATATAGAACAGGAAGCCATCATCGGCCAAAAACACACCCAGCAAACCAAACTCCATTAAAAGTATAAGCGCGTAAAAAGCTTTGGCATTATCTATTGCCTTGCCATAAGTAGTAAATATGATAAGTGGCACCAGGAACGACGTAAGCGCCACCAGCATAAAGCTAAGCCCATCCAGCGATAGCGAAAACTGAATTACCGGGTTGGATATCCAATTGTGCGCATAGGTAAGCGGGGCCAGGGCACCTGCTATAAAAGGAGCCTTTAATAAATTGCATGCAACAAAGGCGGCTGCACCACCTGCCAAAGCAACATATTTAGCATAGCGGTCGCCACTTAAATAGGTAATAAGCGAAAACGCAAGCGGTATAAAAAGTAGAGCTATTAAAAGCATAAGCGGGCGCAAATAAGCAGAATTCTATTTCAATTTGAAAACCATTGAAAATGATTTTTAAACGAATTACTAACAACTGCCTTTTCTTATTGTACTAAGTCTATTATTCCTTAAAGTATGCATTCTTTTGCATTAATTCGCATACTACTAGCATGAAACAGCTTTTACCTCTTTTGTTTTTACTAACCAGTCTTTGCAGCAGGGCCCAAAACGGCTATTGGAGCAATACCGGTTTGGTAAGTATAAAGGACGGGGCATACCTATCGGTAATAGGCGATTGTTTTAACCAGGGTGATGGGCACTATAATAACAGCGACTCAATTTTTCTTACCGGCGATTGGAGCCACAGTGCCAACAACCGCTGTTTTGATTCTATAGATAAAGGATGGGTTTACCTATACGCAGCCGACCAGCGCATAAAAGGCACCACCCCTACCCATTTCTGGAATCTGGTGTTGAAAAATCAGGGCGTGAAGTACGGCGATGTAGATGCCTACGTGGATAACCTGCTTTATTTAAATGACCGCGAGCTGAATATGGATACCAGCACCATGTGGGTGCTTAACCCTGCGCTTGCAGCTATTGTACGCACTACTGGTTTTGTATCGAGCCTGAAAGACGGAGGACTCACCCGCCGCACTAACCAGGTGCAACCTTACTTGTATCCATTAGGTTCAAATATGGGCACTTTCCGTTACCGCCCTGTTGAGTTTAAGCCAACGGCCACTAACGAAAACCACTACAAAGCACGCTTTGCCAATGTAGATGCTACTGCAGAAGGTTTTGACCGCAACATAAAGTTTGACCGTATCTGCGTTATCAACCCGCTTTGGTACCACCGCCTTTATCATATTAGCGGAAACGATTCGGCCGATATATCTATAATGTATGACCTGGCCACCGATGGAGAGTGGAATGATATTGTGCACTGGCAGAACCTGCCGCAGTGGGAGCCCATTACCAAAGATGTAATTACACCCGGCACTCCTTTCCATGCCATGACCAAGTTCCGCTGGAACAATTACAACTTCGCACCTTTTGCGCTGGCTACCGTTTCGCCTTTACAATTTACCGGAGAGCAAAGCAATGTTACCTGCTATGGGTACAACAACGGTTTTATAAATACCTTTATAACCAATGCTGATACGGCTTACACTTTACTTTGGAACACAGGCGATACTACACAGAATATCAACAACTTAGCACCGGGCGTTTATACCATTACATTATCTGAAGCGAACCGTTGCGAGCGCATATTAACCTTCACCATTACACAGCCGGATTCAATTTTTACGTCTTTTGTAACGGTAGATGATACCTGCTATGGCTCTACCAATGGCTCGATAGAAGTGACCGTTACCGGCGGCACACCACCCTATAGTTTCCTTTGGGATTCTACAATAACCACTCAAAATATTTACAACCTGGGGGCTCGCGATTATGCATTGTTAGTTACAGATAGCCAGCAATGCTTTAAGCGCGATGTGGTAACAATAAACCAACCTCCACCGGTGCCATACCTGGTAGCAGGTGTAGATACTATTTTGTGGAGAAGCGATACGATACAGTTAAACAGCTTTTTGGGAAGCACCTATAGCTGGCAGCCGGCTTACAACATCAGCTGTACCGATTGTAACGACCCTATGATTTGGCCCGACACCAATACCACGTATTATCTTACCCTAACCGATGACATAGGTTGCCACTTTAAAGATAGCGTACGCGTAATGGTGCGCGATAAGCCTTTTGCTTTATTCTTTATACCTAATGCCATAACACCCGATAACGGGGATGGATACAACGACTACTGGCATATACGCGACCTGGAACGCTACCCTGATAATGAAGTGCGCATTGTAAACCGCTGGGGCGATGAGGTATTTTTTCAAGCCCCCTACCAGAACGACTGGACAGGTACCTGGAAGGGTGAAAAGCTGCCCGGAGCTACTTATTATTATATAATTAAGATAAGATTTAACGGAGAGGTAATAAATTTTGACGGGCCATTAACGATAATTAGGTAAAACACTTAAAGTCTCCGCCGCGGCGGAGACTTTAAATACAGATGAAGAGCAGGTTTATATTTTTCTTTTTCACGTTACTGGCAGTTTTCACCAGCAGTGCGCAACAAGTAGAGGAGTTTTCTCTTTTACGCGAAAATGCATTTGTGCTTAACCCTGCGCTGGCAGGGCAAAACGGATGGATACATGGTACGGCTACTTTCCGTAAGCAGTTTACACGTATAGAGCAATCGCCTTACACTGCCCTGCTGGCTATGGATGGGCAGATAAAGGATAAAAACCTGGGTATTGGTGGTTATATCATTCAGGATGTAACCGGGCCTACTGGCAAAACATCAGGGACGGTTTCGTTAGCATACAGCATTCCGCTTTACAAAAACAAATACACACCCCGTATGAGTAACGGGCAGGCAAACCATGTATTAAGCATTGGTGCATCGGTTAGCGTGGTGCAATACCGCCTGCAGGCCGATAAACTACTATTGGATAACCCCGGCGACCCTGAGTTATATACCACCCGCGGCTCACGTATTTTTCCTGACGCTTCTTTTGGCATCTACTACAAATACAAAGAGAATTTTTATGCCGGTGTATCCGCCCCGCAAATAATGGGGTTAAACATTAATTACCGGGGTACAGATGGGGCAGCTAAAATTAAAAAGGTACAGCACCTTAATATTTTGCTGGGCGGTAAGTTTGAGTGGGCGCGCGGTAATTTTAGTATAGACCCGGTGGCCTCCTTCCGTTGGGTAAAGGGCGCACCGCCGCAAGGCGATGCCGGTTTGCGTTTCAACATGTATAAAATATTCTTTGTTGGGGCTAACTATCGCAGTCTTAACTACGCCATTTTCGAAGGTGGCTTTGCCGTTAAAGATATCTTCTTCTTTGCCTATGCCTATGACCTTAACTGCTCCAAGTACCGCAAAGATTTAGGCTCTACACACGAAATTACGCTAAGCTTTAAAGTGCCACGAACCGACAGGGTTTGGCGCGGGGTAGGGCCTAATTTAAGGTTCTGATTGTCGTAAAATTTCTGATTTGCCTTAACCAAATACGCCTCAGTGTCAGCACAACCTCATGCTAAATCACTACTGAGAGATGCTACTTAATACAAACCTCAGGCGATGTAATATTCTACTTACCTTTTAATGTAAAATAGAAGTTACTGCCGCTGCCGGGTAGGCTTTCTACCCATATTTCGCCGCCGTGCAGGTCGGTTATTTTTTTGCTGATGGCCAGGCCAAGTCCATTGCCGGGGTATTCGTCCACGCGGTTCAGCTTTTCAAACAGGTCAAAAATTTTGTGGTAGTAGCGTTTAGAAATGCCAATGCCGTTATCGCGCACGCAGAAAATGATGTTCCCTTCAAACTTATCGAACCCGATATCAATCACTGGCTTCTTATCTTTCTTTCGGAACTTAAGGGCGTTATCTATCAGCTGCGTCAATAGTTTTTCTACCAGCTCACGGTCGGCGCTTACATCGGGCAGCTCGGTAAAGCTAACCTCGGCCTGCGCTTCATCTATACGTCCTTTCATTTGTTTCAGCACATCGGCCAGTACCATTTTCATCGATACTTTTTGTAGCTGGAAAGGGTGCTCGTTCAGGGCAATGTAAACCTTCAGGTCGCTCAGCAATTTTTCCATGCGCGCCGCTGCTGCCTTGGCAAAATCGGCATACTCCTTTGCTTCATCAATCTTACCGGTCTTCAGGTTTTCCGATATCAGCTGCACGTAGTTGAGTATAGTACGCACCGGCTCGCGCAAATCGTGCGAGGCCATATGTAACACACCTTCGCTGGTAAAGCGTTCATCATCGTTGCGCGCGCCGGGTATAGCATCACCTGTGCCCGCAACCTCAAACGATAGCAACTGATAAAACTCTTCGCCCAGGTTAAGCGGCTTAATGGTAAATTTCACCGCCTGCTCCGAGCCATCGGCAAATTTCAAAACCCCGCTTGACCGCTTCTCCGACAAAAAAGATTGCACCGAAATATCGGCCACCAATACCTCGTTGCTTTCTATCACTTCGTTAAGTGCACGGTTAGCTATCTCTGCCTGCTTCATTTTAATGCTGCCCAGCGCGGCACGGTTAGCCTGTATAATGGTATTACCCTTTAGCAGCAATATATTTTCGCTTACAGTGTTTAGCAGCGATACAAAAACCTGGTCGCCCAGTACAGCATCAGGCCTTTCATCCTTAGCTTTAATCCTATCCAGCAAAAACAAGTTCGCCCGCTCACCGTTCCAGTCTATATCGCTTATGCGTATGCTTATACTTACATTGTTGCCCGGTTTTAGTTCAATCTGCTCTTCTTCATCTGCCACGCGGTAGCGCAGGTGGTCGGCCAGGTGCTTTTTAAACCCCTCTTCGCCAAGTATGCTATAGGCCTTGCTATTGGCATAGCGGATATTGTTCTGCGCATTAAGCACCATTACCCCCAGGTTCATTTTGTTAAGCACCTTATACAGGGTTTCGTGCTGGGCGGCAAACTCGTGAACCCTGTTATCAAGCTTACTTTCAGTTTCGCTTAGCTTAAGCGTATTGGCAATGCTTTTTTGTAAGTGGAAAAGATTAATCTTATTCTTCACCAAAAAATCAGTAGCTCCCGTTTGCTCGGCCTGTTTGCGGGCCTCGGCCACATTCATATCCGATAATAAGAGTATTGGTATGCCGCTTTTTTGGGTAAGTTGCTTCAGTACCGCAAAATCTTTTTGGCTGCCCATAGCGGCATCCAGCAAAATAAGGTCGGGCTTGCGGTTGCGCACATAGTTAAGCCCCTCCTGTATATCCGAGGCATGGCTTAGGGTAAACGCATAGGCACTCACTTTCAGAAAGCGCTGTATATCGCTGGCGCTTTGCTCATCGCTATCTAACAGTAAAATGTTGCGGGTGCCTTCCATGATTTACACTTACGACAAAATAAACCCGATTTGCAAAAACCGCAAGTACAGGTTGTGAACAAGGGGTGAAGAGCAGTATCTGCATTTAAAACTTTATAATTAGTTTGCCAGCGTTTTAAATCATGAAAAAGTATTTCCTTTTTATAGCCTACGTTTTTTTCTTAAAAAACGAGCGGGGCGAAATGATACCTTTCAAAAAATATTTTGCCCAAAACAAAGACGCCGGCAATGTGGCACATAACTTTTACATCCACTTTAACCAGCATGGTTTTATGTATAGCGATGGCGCTGAAAAGCCGGAGCAATTGCGCATGGCAGGAAAAGAAATGCTGGCTATGGTTATAAAAGACGAACCTGTAAACCAACTTGACTTTGATAGTCTGGGCATTTACAGGCGCTATTATTTTTTAGAAAATGATGAATTAAAATACCGCGACGATTTGATGTATGAGCAGCGCATTAAGCAATAAATATTTTAACCGCTACCCACGTGTAGAGTGGTTGCTGATGAAACTGTCGCTGGTTTATATCTGGCTCGATATTGTGCGCCATATATTCATTAACGACACCTTCCTGCCCTACCCGGCGGGCCTGTGTACTTTTTTCGATTGCTCTTTTTTAGCTACCCCCAAAACGGCCTGGTGGTTTTACAGCGTTGCCTACTTTTTATCAATACTTTACCTGTTTGAGCGGTGGATGAAGTTTACAACCCTGTGCATGTTCCTGCTCAGCCTTATGCTGTTTACGCTGGAGGAATCGAACGGTATATTAAACCGGTGCGCCCTTTATACTATGATATTTCTGGCCCAGTCTATCGCTTATTTTAAAGCAGGCCCTAACCTTAAAAAAAACCGTCTTCAGTTTGCCGTGCAAATTGTGGCGGCAGGGTATTTTCTGGCGGGCACTTCCAAACTAATAGCCTCGGGCCCCGGCTGGATAACCGATGCCCCTTATGCAGCCGTACAGATAGCGAAAAACTATGCCTACGGCTATTTTAACTATGGAAATATAGCCGATATGCAAATGGGGTTAAAGCAGGCCAACTTTGTAATTGCTAACAAACCCTTCATAATTTTCCTTTTTGGTATGTCGCTGGTGCTGGAGTTAACAGCCTGGGTAGCAGTAATGAGCAAGCGTAATGCCTTTATATATGGGTGCCTGCTTTTTGGCATGCACATGGGCATTTATTATTTTATGGATATATTAATAGTAGCCATATACTACCCTATGGTTATTATACTCATTAACCCTTTATATACCGGCTATTTTGTAGTTACCGAAGCCTTCTATTGGCTAAAAAACAAACTGGAAAACCGGGGTTTTGTGTTCGGATTTTAAAAAAACACAATGTGCGCGCATAAAGCGCGTTCATTTGGCTTATAATTCTTTTCTTTGAACCAATGAATGTTGCCAGCAAATCATTTTTTGCCATCTGCCTGTTTGTAATAGGTTTCTTCTCTCCCTCCTTTGCCACGCACTACCGTGCCGGCGAAGTGTTGTACCGGTTGATAGGAAACTTTAGATACGAGGTTACAGTAATTACCTACAGCAAATACGATGGTATTAGCGTAGCCGCCGATAAAGACCAGATATCGGTTTATTGGGGCGATGGTACCAGCGAAAACATTGACCGCAGCAATGGTGTAGATGCCGATGGCAATGGGTATAAAGACGGGGAAATAATAGCTACCAGCCCCGAGAGTATTAAACTGAGTAAATACACCTCCATACACACTTACCCCGGTGCACCACCGCCGCCCAACCGCCATTATGTAATAGAGTTTCAGGACCTTAACCGTATTGATGGCATTAATAACATCCAAAACGGCGCTTCTATCGAAATTCCGTTTTATGTAGAAGACACCCTGAAGTTTCCTACCGATTTGGCCAATATTGGTTTCAACTCCTCACCCGTACTGGCCTGCCCGCCTATAGATTATGCCAACCTGAACGATACTTTTTTTCACAACCCCTGCCCCTACGACCCTGATAGAGATAGCCTGGTGTTTGAACTAATACCTTGTAAGCAGGCAGCCAACAACGATGTGCCCATTTATGTCTACCCCGACCAATACTGCGTATCCAGCGGTTTTCCGGGCAATACGTTCACTATAGACCGGAATAACGGGCAGATTACCTGGGCCACGCCCTGCCGGCTGGGCATTTACAATATAGCTATACTGGTAAGCGAGTACCGCAATGGGGTAAAACTGGGCACGCTCATACGCGATATGCAGATTATTGTAATAAACACCCCTAACGACCCTCCACGGATAGTACCCCCGCGCGATACCTGCATAAGGGCCGGCGAGCAATTGAATGTAAGGGTGTTTGCATCAGACCCTAACCTTACACAAACGGTTACACTAAGCGCCAATGGTGCTCCTTTTCAGGTAGCTACATCGCCCGCTACATTTAACCAGATAGGCGCCCCGGCCAACCCCACCAGCGGCGATTTTAGATGGACCACCGATTGCAGCCACATAAGCAGCCAGCCATACACCGCCGTGTTCCGCGCTGTAGATAGCTACGCACAACCGGGCAACCCACCTAACCCTACCCCACTGGTTGACCTTGAGCCCTGGAATATAACTGTAATAGCACCGCCACCGCTAAACCTTAACGCAGTGGCTACCAACCAGAATGTAACCCTTACATGGGCTAACCCTTACTTATGCTCCTCTTCGCCCGATTTCCGCGGTTTCTCGGTATGGCGCAAAGATGGCTGCGACCTGTATACACCCGACTATTGTGAAACCGGGGTAGCCGGCCGTGGCTTTACCAAAATAACTGCCGCCAATATTTTCACTTACAGTTTTGTAGATAACAACACGGTAGTAGGCCAGCAATACACATACCGCGTAGTGGCACATTTTTCTAAGCTTTCGCCTAACGGCTTGTTCCAGTTTGACCCTAACGAGAGTGTGCCGTCAAATGGTGTATGCGTGTTTATGCCGGTAGACATACCCTCTATTATAAATGTAGATGTACGGCAAACCGATGTAACCAACGGACAAATATTTGTGCGCTGGACCAAGCCTTTGGCCGGTGGCAACAACCTGGATACTATACAAAACCCGCCGCCTTACCGGTTCGATTTGTATCGTGGCACCGGCTTTAACCTTACCAATCCGCAGCTTATTCTATCTACGCCCGATGCCGCCTCCTTCTCAGCATTGACAGATACATTCACCACCGATGCAGGGCTTAACACGCAGGATGGGGCATGGAGCTATAAAGTACTTTTCTATGCTAACAACGATACGGTGGGCGCTTCCGCTATGGCATCGTCTATATTACTGAATGTGGAGCCAAGCGATCAATCGCTTTACTTAAGCTGGCAGGAAAACGTGCCATGGACCAACGACAGCTTTGCTATTTACAAACTCAACAAGGTTACATCGGTGTTCGAAGCCATAGATACCGCTTACAACCATTTCTATACCGATACCGGTTTAATAAACGATACTACTTATTGTTATTACGTACGGGGTTACGGCCATTATGCACTGGCAGCCTACCCGCGGCCATTGGAAAACAACTCGCAGGAAGATTGCGGCGTTCCGGTTGACACTGTACCACCGTGCCCGCCGGCACTTACCGTGCGCAATGAGTGTGACCAGTACAACGGCCAGCCATGGGTAACTAACCAATACACCAACTACTTAAGCTGGAGCATACAAAACGATACCTGCTCATCCGACATTAACCGCTATTACATTTATTACGGCAACGACTCGGCAGGTATGACCATTCTCGATAGTATTCTATCTAAAGATGATACCACCTTTAACCATGTGCTGAACCAAAGCCTGGCCGGTTGCTATGCCGTAACCGCTATAGACCGTGTAGGCAACGAAAGCGCTTACAGCAATGTAGTATGCATAGATAACTGCCCGTATTATGTGCTGCCAAACGCATTTACACCTAATGGCGATGGTGCCAACGAGAAGTTTACACCATTTAAGCCATACCGCTTTGTGCCAAAAATTGAAATGAAGATTTTTAACCGCTGGGGCGAAGAAGTGTTCAGCACTGAGGACCCCGAAATTAACTGGGATGGTAAAGACCAGAAAGGCAAAGAGGTAAGCGAGGGGGTATATGTATATGCCGGCTACTACTACGAGCAGCGCCTTAGCGGCCTGGTAAAAAAACCACTTAGTGGAGAGAAAAAGGGCGGAGGGTTTATTCATCTGGTAAGGGGGAAATAGTGATTAACTGATGCGCAAATAACAGAATAGATGTTTACCGGTATAGTAGAAACACCAGGCAGAGTAGTAGAGCTAAAAAAGCAGGACAGCAACCTTGACCTGGTAGTTAGTTCAGCTATAAGTAACGAATTGAAGATAGACCAGAGTGTGGCGCACAATGGCATTTGCCTAACAGTGGTAGAGGTAAAAGATGGATGGCACCGGGTTACTGCCATAGATGAAACACTAAAAAAAACCAATCTTGGATTAATACAGGTAGGCGACATAGTAAACCTGGAGCGGTGCATGAAAATAGGCGACCGGTTAGATGGGCACATTGTGCAGGGCCATGTAGACCAGACCGGCGTATGCCTGAGTGTAGAAGAACAAAACGGCAGCTGGCTCTATACGTTCAAATACGCACCATCTGCAAACAATCTGGTGGTAGAAAAAGGCTCTATCTGCATCAATGGCATTTCGCTTACAGCCTTCAATGCAAAAGATAATTTATTTTCAGTAGCCATCATTCCATACACTTACGAGCACACCAATATAAAGCAGGTAAAAGCCGGCTCGCTGGTAAACCTGGAGTTTGATATTATAGGTAAGTATGTAGCCAGGATGGCAGATTACAGGAACAATTAACCTGCCTTACCAAGTACTACCCAAATACACTTGTAGGGATAAAAAAAATTGCCTGGCTGAAAACAGACAGGCAATTTTTTCGAGTTGGAGATTGCTCTCCTACTTTCAGGAAAAATTACGATAAGTGCTTGTTGATGTGCTTAGCCATCTCAAACATGCTTACAGTTTTCTTTCCACCGAACACTTTCTGAAGAGCAGCGTCTCCATTAATGTTGCGTCTTTCTTTGGCATCCTGAAGTTTGTTCTTCTTGATGTAATCCCAAACTTTCTTAGTCACTTCGGTACGTGGAAGTGCCTTGCTACCTACCACAGCTGCCAGGTCGGCGCTAGGAGTCATAGCTTTCATGAATGCTGCGTTTGGTTTACGCTTTGCTTTTGGAGCTGCTTTTTTAGCGGCTTTCTTTGGGGCTGCTGCTTTCTTAGCTGCGGCCTTCTTTGCTGGTGCTTTCGCTTTTTTGGTTGCCATATTTAATTTGGTTTATGACCGAAAAGTAAGAACGAAAACCATGCGGCAAAAAAATACGCCCTATAAGTTATGCACAACAATGCCCACACTTACCTATGAAAAAACAGAAAAATACTTTATAAACCCCATGGCTAAAATTTATTGCGACACACATAAACATTCAAAAAATACAACATATAAACATATACAATAAAAGCCTTTTTTCGTTTTGAATTAGTGCTTACGCGAAAAATTTTATATTCGCATAACCAATCGCCAATGCAACCACGCATTCTACTAGATAGTAAAAAACTTAATCTGACTATTACACGTCTTTGCCATCAGTTGATTGAGCAACATAAAAGCTTTGAAAACAGCGCTATCATTGGTGTTCAGCCCCGTGGCGTATACCTGGCCGATAGGATTTACCGCACGCTCACACAGATACTTAAGAAGAAAAATATAGACTACGGCAAGCTGGATATTACCTTTCACCGCGATGATGTAAGACTGAAAGATAAGCCGATGATTGCCGATGAAAATGATATTGAGTTTTCATTGGAAGGTAAGAATATTATACTGATAGACGATGTGCTATACACCGGTAGAACCATACGCGCGGCGCTGGATGCCATGCTTGCGTATGGACGCCCTGCAGACGTAGAATTGTTAGTATTAATTGACAGACGCCTGCAGCGACACCTGCCCATACAGGCAAAATACGTGGGAAAAGTAGTAGATAGTATAGCTGCCGAAAAGGTAAAAGTAGAGTGGAAAGAGACCGATGGGGCAGATAATGTATGGATTGTAGAAGACGAATGAACCGCTAACAGACACAGACAAAACATAAATGAGCGCACTTAGCCAAAAGCACCTTATAGGTTTAAAGTATCTTACCAAACAGGACATTGAACTCATTTTTCAAACCGCCGATAATTTTAAGGAGATCATACAGCGGCCTATAAAGAAGGTGCCATCGCTGCGCGATGTAACTATTGCCAACCTGTTTTTTGAAGATAGCACCCGCACCCGTATATCATTTGAACTGGCTGAAAAGAGATTGAGCGCGGATACAATTAACTTCTCGGCCTCCGGGTCTTCAGTAAAGAAAGGCGAGACGCTTTTAGATACTGTAAAGAATATACTGGCCATGAAGGTGGATATGATAGTTATGCGCCACTCCAGCTCAGGTGCCGCTAATTTTCTATCGGAGCATATACCCGCTAACATTATTAATGCCGGCGATGGCACGCATGAGCATCCCACGCAGGGTTTGCTGGACGGCTATAGCGTGCGCGAAAAATTTGGCGAACTGAAAGGGCTGAACTACCTGATAATAGGCGACATAAAGCACAGCCGCGTGGCGGGGTCCGATATTCCGCTGATGCTGAAGATGGGCGCTAAAGTGAAAGTGTGTGGACCTCCCACACTAATACCTAAGTATATAGAGGAGTTAGGAGTAACCTACGAGCCTAACCTGAAAAAGGCGTTGGAGTGGTGCGATGTAGCCAACGTGCTGCGCATACAGCTGGAGCGAATGGATATAAAGTTTGTTCCGTCGCTGCGCGAATACTCCCTGTTTTATGGTGTAAACAAAGCCTTGCTTGATTCTATTAATAAGGACATTACCATCATGCACCCGGGGCCTATTAACCGTGGTGTGGAGTTGAACAGCGATGTAGCAGATAGCAAACAGTCGCTCGTTTTGCAACAAGTAGAGAATGGTGTGGCGATACGGATGGCTGTGCTCTATTTACTGGCGGGGAGGAATTAAAGGTTTGCCCCTATAAATCAGTAAAGGTCAGATAAGTAATTACCCCCGCTGTCACCTTTATTTATCCCTTTGTAAATCTCTAGCAAAAATGCTCAAACACCTTTGTAAGGTGGTCGGTAATAGTCTGGGCATTATTACCCTCTATCTGGTGACGCTCTACAAAATGCACCAGTTTACCATCTTTGAACAAAGCCATAGATGGCGATGATGGTGGGTAAGGCAAAGTATATTCCCGGGCCTTGTTCACAGCATCTTTATCAACCCCTGCAAACACAGTTACAAGTTTGTTTGGCAACTTGGCGCTACCGGCTACGGCAGCTTTTACAGCCGGGCGCGCAGCGCCTGCAGCACAACCGCATACCGAGTTAAATACAAGAAAAACGGTACCCGGTGTTTGAGTTATAGCAATATCCACATCTGCCGGTGTAGTTAAATCTTCGAAACCTACCGAGGTAAGGTCTGCTTTCATAGGTGCTACTAATTCTGCTGGATACATAAATTTTAAATTTTAGAAGTTATATTTTTGATTAGATACCGAATACTAATAGTTAAGTTCAAATTTATAAAAAGCCAAGTTCAAGTTTAGCCTCTTCGCTCATCATTTCCTGGTTCCACGATGGCTCAAAAACAAGTTCGATAGTTACATCGTTAACACCACTTACCGATTTTACTTTTTGCTCTACATCGCCCGGCAAAGTACCTGCCACAGGGCAATTTGGCGAAGTAAGGGTCATAACTACTTCTACATTATGGTCTGGAAACACATTAATCTCGTAAATAAGTCCAAGGTCGTAAATATTGACAGGTATTTCCGGATCGAAAATAGTTTTCAGTATCTCTATAATTCCTGCCTTAATGGTTTCTTCTGTTAATACTTCGCTCACGGGGGCGAATTTAGATTATATCTAAACAAAAAGAAAGCCTGGGCATTTTTTACAAGTTTTTAAGCAATAATTATAGAGTTAAACTCGTTCAAAAGTCAAAGTGCGGCATCACAATTGCACTATATAAACAAGTATAACCTAATAAATGCTTAGTTTAGGTTGGGAGGCTTAGCCTGGGAAAGGTGGGCCTCTTTTTTTATGATTCTGCCATAGATTTAAGCACAAAGTGCTCTTTTTCCGGTGGAATGTGGGTAGTGCGGTTTAAATTAAGCACAATTTTCACTAATTCAAGCAGGTCGTTGAAAGAAGTAGGCTTATGAATATAAAAATCGGCCCCTCCGTTATAGCATTTATCAATATCGCGGGGGTCACTGCTCGTAGAGTAGATAATTATTGGTAGATTTTTGAGCCGATCGCTGGCGCGTATTTCTGCCAGGCATTCATGGCCATTTTTAATGGGCATATTTAAATCCAGAAAAACGAGGGGAGGGTGGCTTGTATCGTGTAGTAATAGTGCCTCCATCAATTCAAATCCATTGTTAGCCATGGTCATTTTAGCAGAGGGCGTGGTCAGCCTAATGGCTTCGTAAAATAGCACACGGTCATCCATATCATCATCTGCCAAAAAAATATGCATGGTATTATCCATTAGGTTCTTGCTGCAAAAATCATGCAGTAAAATGTTTAGTAAGTGAGATTAATTAAATTAACGTGTAGTTAGTTCAATAGGCAGGTCGCGCGTATGCAAAACATCGTGTGCCCGTTTAATATCCGCGCGCTTATGTCCATCGTAAAAGACGAGGTATTTACCTTCGTTCAGGTGTTTTTCGTTTTGAGAAACCATAGTAAGGTGCATAATCAGCGAGGCCACCAGGGCGATACCGAAACTTATAATTAATCCAAAAACAGCACCCGCCAAAGCCCCCCGTACAGCACCCTGGTTGTATAAAAAACGAAAGCCAGGCAATGCAAACAACCCCATGCCACTTAACGTACCTACAATAGTGCCCATAGCCACTCCAAATCCCATTTCAACAATTTCCAGCCGGTGGCTGATTTTAATGCGGATATGATTATTGCTTAAATCATCGCGGTTGTATATAGTTACTGTTTCGGGTGCAAACCCGGCCTGCTGCAAAGTTAAGGCAGCCTGTTGTGCGGCCTCCTGTGTTTCGTAAACACCTACTACCTTGTTCATACGTAATTATTTATAACTATATACGTATGCATACATCGTGCCCTGCCAAAACAAAAGGCTACAACCGGCACCGGTGAGGAATTTGCTTAAAAAGCAGGGTAATAATTGCACATAATGGGTAACAAAAAGCAACACAGGCAGGCATTAAATGAAAAACGCCTTCTGCAACATTGCGGAAGGCGTTTTATCATTAAAAACCAAACAAACAAAAACAAACAAAAATTTTAGATAATGAAAATGAAGACTGCCGACCACCATCAGCAGCCTCCAAATTTCATTAAGAATTTGTGACGGCTACGCAAACTTCAGGAATACAAAAAGCATAGCGTATAAATAGGTAGCAAGGGCACCCAGGAGTTTCGTAATAAATTGATATAGGAAAAGGTCGGTGTGTAAATTTCTCTGTTTCATTTGCAGCAAATTGTGGGTGACGAGATATGCTATATGATACAGCAAAAGCTGAACGAATGTTCGGTTTAGCGCATTGAATTAAACACAGCTGGGGTTGTGGTTCAAAAAGCACCGATTGAAATACCAGTTCAACAATGCGTGATTCAATATGGGGCTTGTGGGGTAAGCTGTAACCTTGCTATAAAATTTGTTTTACAGCCTGGGGAACGGTAGTAACTGGCAGCTGGCATGTTTTATTCTGGCAAACATGTATCAGTGTTTCACCGGTTTTGTGCTTACCGGTTAATAAAGGTAAAGTAGAAGGGCCGGAAGCACCTGATATAAGGGCATTCGGCAAAAAATAGGTGGAAAGCTCTTTGCGCAAACCTTCCGCACCGGTGCCGGTTATGGCTACCTCAAAAGGTGGAGTAGTTAACCAATCGGCCAATATAGCCCAGTTGGCGTAAAATGAAGGATGGGTTGAAACATTCTCCTGCACATTTAAAAATGCGCGTTCACTCATGTTTAAATAACCGGGGTTATCCAACAAAGTACCCAATACAAACAGCACCTTAGCCATAGATGAGTTAGATGCTGGTATAACGTTATCGCTGGTTTCGGTTTTGCGGGCTATAAGGGGCTCATCGCTTACTGATGTATAAAAAAACATTCCGGTACTAACATTATAAAAATGCTGGATCACATGTTCTGTAATATTTTTAGCCAGCATTAGCCATTGCTCATCAAATGTAACCTCATACAAAGCCAACAGCGCTTCGCAGGTAAAACTGTAGTCATCTAAAAAACCGGGAATTGTAACGCGGCCGTTCTTATAGTTTCGCATAACAGTATAGTCGGACTGAATCATGTTGGCTTTAAGAAAGCCGGCACACTGCAAAGCCCTTTCCAAAAAACTGTTATCGGCAAATGCTTTATATGCATCGCAATAGCCCTTAAGCATTAAAGCATTCCAGGATGTTAATACCTTATCGTCTAAGCCTGGGCGTACCCGCTTGCTACGCTCTTTTAAAAGCATAGCTCGCCATTGCAATACTTTCTCTCTATCGCTATTAACCGGCAACCGCACCAGGTTATTGTGCCCTTCAAAGTTGCCTTGCTCACTAACTTCATATACTTTTGAAAATACGTCGAAGTCATCGCCAAGCAGGCTCTTTAGCTCATCATAACCCCATACATAAAACTTACCCTCCTCCCCTTCGCTGTCGGCGTCCAGTGCCGAATAGAAACCGCCGGCAGGGTCACTTAGTTCGCGCTCAATAAATTCCAGTGTTTCGTATACAACTTCTTTATAGCGCACATTACCGGTTAGCTGGTAAGCTTCTGCGTACAGCGACACTAACTGTGCACTATCATACAACATCTTTTCAAAGTGTGGTATTGCCCAGTATTCATCTACACTATAGCGGGCAAAGCCCCCGCCTACCTGGTCGTAGATTCCACCGTTCA
Organism: Chitinophagales bacterium; assembly: GCA_035299425.1. GTDB lineage: Bacteria > Bacteroidota > Bacteroidia > Chitinophagales > LD1 > Bog-950. The sequence goes on from DATGWP010000225.1 coordinate 24,818, forward strand.
TCATATTATCCAGTGTAGAAACTACCGCCTGCAGGGCTTTTTCATTTTTAGTATAGTAGTAGTTGCGCAGCAGGTAAAACAGATTAACCGGCATAGGGAATTTCGGTGCCCCCCTTCTACCACCAAGTTCATAATCCCAAACCTGATCAAACTTTGCAAACAAGGCTGTCCGGTCATTATCTACCTGCATACCATCGGTAGATAGTGACCGCAACCCATCCATCTGCTTTATGCTCTTGGTTATTTCACCGGCCCGTTCTATAGCTTCGGGGCGTTTGTTTTTCCAATAATCTACAAAGTAAGCCAACACCTGTTTCCAGTTATCTTTTGGGAAATAGGTGCCGGCATATATTGGTTTGCCATCGGGCAGCGCAAAAGCATTCAAAGGCCAGCCCCCACGGCCGCCAATCAGTTGCACGGCATCCATATATATCTGATCCACATCGGGGCGTTCTTCTCTATCTACTTTTATACAGATAAAATGCTCGTTCATTAATTGAGCTACACCGGCATCTTCAAAGCTTTCATGCTCCATCACATGGCACCAGTGGCAGGCAGAATAACCAATAGAGATGATGACCAGTTTATCTTCATCCTTAGCGCGTTTCCAGCTTGCTTCGTTCCAGGCACACCAATCCACGGGGTTGTGGGCGTGTTGTAAAAGATAGGGGCTTGTTTCGTTTATTAGTTGATTGGTGTATTGCATGGCTCAATTTTGTATTTCTAACAGACTGCGCTGAAATAACAGAAAATACAAATTCCTTTTTCTGTGTAGTTTGCGATTTCTGTGAGAAACAGATTCTGGTGCAATGTTCGCAAATATTTACTTTAGCCATACATGGCTCAGCATAATGAATTAGGCACAAAAGGCGAGGATGCTGCTGTAGAGTTTTTAAAAGCACTACAGCACGAGATACTTGAACGCAACTATCGCCATGGCCGGGCAGAAGTAGATATTATATCTAAAGACGGAAGAACGATCGTGTTTACCGAAGTAAAAACCCGCAGCACCAATGCCTTTGGCTATCCCGAAGAGTTTGTAGACAAGAAAAAACGAACACAAATGAAGCGTGCTGCCGAAGAATATATGTACCAGTTAAAAGCCGATGCCGATATACGATTTGACATCATATCTATAAACCAGAAAAATGGCGAACTAATTGTCCATCACATCAAGGATGCATTCTTTCATGAATAGCTGCAATCAAAAGTGAGGGTTGACACATTAGAAAATTTGGGTTGACACGCATTTTTTCATCTACCTGAAATTCAATCACTTAAAGAGCATCTGGGTTTACACTTTTCCATGCTTTGATTAAAAATAGTTTGCCGCCAATACAAAAAAAATGTACGTGGCTTAATAAAACCAGCCAGCCTGCTAATTGCAATCTTCTGTTATATTCGCACCTCAATTAATTAATAATGACTACCGAGAACATAAGTGATATAAAAAGCCGTTTAGAGGCTTTGAGGGGGTATCTTTGACTACGCTAACCGTAAACTAAAAATACAACAGGATGAGAACACCACCACTCACCCTGATTTCTGGAACAATCCGAAAAAAGCCGAGGAGATATTAAAGGAGATTAAGCTCAATAAATTTTGGGTAGAAGCTTTTGATGTTGCCTGGAAGGCTATGGAAGATGTAGCTGTTCTGCGCGAGTTTTTTGAGGCAGGCGAAGCTACCGACATAGAACTAAAAGAAGCTTACCAACAGGCATTAGCTGCGGCCGATGATTTAGAGTTCCGCACTACGCTTAACCAACCCGAGGACCAGCTAAGCGCCGTATTGGAAATAAATGCTGGCGCGGGCGGTACCGAAAGCTGCGACTGGGCCAGTATGCTGCTTCGCATGTATATTATGTGGGCCGAAAAGCATAAATTCAAAATTACCGAAGTGGACCGCACCGATGGTGATGTGGCAGGTATTAAATCCGTATCACTGGAGATCGATGGCGAATTTGTGTATGGACACTTAAAGGGCGAAAATGGGGTACACCGTTTGGTGCGTATCTCTCCTTTCGATTCTAACGCCAAAAGGCACACCTCATTTGCATCGGTATTTGTTTACCCAATGGCCGATGACACTATCGAAATTACGATACCAGCATCGGAGATGGAATGGTCTACTTTCCGCTCGAGCGGCGCAGGCGGGCAGAACGTAAACAAGGTAGAAACGGCTGTGCGGGTTAAGCACATACCTACCGGTATAGTGGTTAGCTGCCAGATAACACGCTCGCAGCACGACAACCGGGAGCGTGCCCTGCAGATGCTTAAAAGCAAACTATACGAAATAGAGGTACAAAAGCGAAACGAGGCCCGGGATAAAATAGAGGGAACCAAGATGAAAAACGAATGGGGCTCGCAGATACGCAACTACGTTTTACACCCATACAAGCTTATAAAAGACAACCGCTCGGGCTACGAAACCGGCAATATTCAACCGGTGCTTGATGGCGAGTTGGATGAGTTTATTAAGGCTTACCTGCTACACGCAACCAAGAAAATTTAAACTATTGGCTTAAGGCAACACCTAGAACAACTTGCTTAAATAGCTTAACTCTTCCACACGCGTTGGTTCATTTTGCTCTACCGAGAGATCGATAAGGTATTTAATCAGCTCCCGTATTATAGTCAGGTTATCGGTGGGCATAAAATATTCATCGCTGGCGTCAACCTTCATTTTTTCGAGGTAATCTTTTACCTCGTTACGCGAAAATATAGCACCCTTGTTTATAGGGTTGATGTAAAACATTACTTCGCGCTCCAGGTATAGTTCGGCATTAAAATCGAAGATGGTTTTTTTGCAAAAGGCGAGTATGTAATGGCGGATTAGCGTAACACCATATACCGGCAGATTTAAATCATTGGCCAGTATCTGGTAAACAATACCTACCGAAATTGCGTTTCCCTTGCGGTTCTCGAGCAGATGATTGATGCAGTAATCCTGGTAATCAGTAGAAGCCTGCTGGCCTTTAAAACTATGGTAACTGTAAAATACCTGGTTGAATATCTGTATTTGCTCCAGCGGGGTTTGGTTGTAGTTTAACTCCAGCCAAATGCTCTGCCGTATTTTCTGCATGCGCTTAAGCGCCTCGTTTACATCCGCATCGGGATAAAAGTATTTGGCAATAAGAAAAGCCCCTGTAAATAAATCGGGGTTATCTTTACTCAACCACAATTTCCACTCTTTGGTAAGCGAATCGAACTGAATCTTGTGGATTATTTCCTCCAGCCTTTCGTGCGTAGAGGCTGGTAAATCAGCACTCCAGGCCTCTTCCAGCTTGGGAATTACCTCAATACCAAAACTCATTAGTTTATCGTGAACATGCCTGAAAACCTCCTGGTCGTTGTCGTCCAGTAGTTGTATCAGGGCATTTAATTCACTATCGGTTGTCATGCTTTCTTTTTCTTGGCGGCTGCTTTTTTAGCAGGCGCTTTTTTTGCCGGTGCTTTGGTAGCGGGCGCTGCTGCTCTATTGCCCCACTTACGTCCGCCCTTTTTACTAGGCCCCTGCTCTCCTATTATAGTCTGTATCTCTTCAATAGTTAGGTGCTCAGCCGATTTATCCTTAGGGATTTTATAGTTGTCCTTATCTTTTTTAATGTAAGGGCCATATCTTCCGTTAAGAACCTGTATACCTTCAGCTTCGAAATTAAGTATCAGCTTGGCAGCATCCTTCTCGGCTTTCTCACGGATAAGCGTTAGGGCGTCCTCTAAATTAATCGTATAGGGGTCCCTGTCTTTAGGTATAGATACAAAAGACTTATCGTGTTGTATGTAAGGGCCAAAACGTCCTATGCTTGCCTTCACATCCTTGCCATCTAACTGCCCCAGCGTTCTTGGCAGTTTAAACAACTCTAATGCTTCTTCAAACGTAATGGTTTCCAACGATTGGTTAGCTCGCAGTTTTGCAAAGCGGGCCTTTTTTCCAGTTTCTTCATCGGCTTTGCCTATCTGCGCCATAGGGCCAAACTTGCCCATGCGCACTATCAACGGTTCGCCCGATGCAGGGTCGGTACCTAACAGACGTTCACCCGATACACGTTCAGCATCTTTGGTAGTGGTCTCTACATTTTTGTGAAATGGCTTGTAGAAATCGCCAATCATTTTATTCCAAACCTTCTTGCCTTCAGCCACTTTATCAAACTGGGCCTCAACATCGGCCGTAAAGTTATAGTCAAGAATATCTTTAAAATTCTCTACCAAGAAATCGGTCACCAACATACCTATATCGGTAGGAAACAGCTTTCCTTTCTCGGCACCGGTAATTTCCGTTTTGGTTTCGGTGCTTACTGTGCCTCCTTTTAAGGTTAACACGTTGTATTTGCGCTCCACGCCTTCACGCGGCTCTTTAACTACGTAATTGCGCTTTTGAATAGTAGAAATGGTAGGCGCATAAGTTGATGGACGGCCGATACCCAACTCTTCCAGTTTTTTTACAAGGCTTGCTTCGGTATATCGGGCAGCTGCTTTGGTAAATCTTTCGGTAGCAGTTAATTCTTTTAAATCCAATACCTGGCCTTCGCTAACCGGTGGTATCAGCGCTTCTGCTTCCTCATCGCCCTCGGCATCTTCATCTACCCCTTCATTATATACCTTCAAAAATCCCTCAAACAAAATAACCTCGGCCTTTGCCTGCAGGGTTTCCTTGTTCTTGTTGTTTACTATATCAATTACTGTTTTCTCAATTTTCGCATCTGCCATTTGCGAGGCAATGGTGCGTTTCCATATCAAATCGTACAAACGTTGCTCATCACTTTCGGCATCTACGGTAGCTGCATCCATCTGCGATGGACGGATGGCTTCGTGCGCCTCTTGTGCGCCTGCATGCTTGGTTTGGTAATTACGCAGTTCATAAAATTCCTTGCCGTACCTGCTGCTTATCTCTTTAGATAGAGCCTTGTGCGCAGTTTCAGATAGATTGGTAGAGTCCGTTCTCATATAAGTAATATGCCCGTTCTCATACAAACGCTGCGCTACGCGCATGGTATTTAATACCGAAAAGCCCAGTTTACGCGATGCTTCTTGTTGTAAGGTAGAGGTAGTAAACGGAGCAGCCGGCGAACGTTTGCCCGGTCTTTTCTCTATAGCGCTAACTTTAAACTCAGCGTTAGCTACTTCATTCAGAAATTTCTCTGCCTCTTCCTGGGTTTTAAAGTTGTTACCACGCTCAGCTTTAAACGATGCTTTTTTACCATTTGCATCTGTTACAAAAAAGTAAGCTACTACTTTAAATGATGGTACAGGTATAAAGTTGCGTATCTCTCTTTCGCGCTCTACTATCAAACGCACTGCAACTGATTGTACGCGACCGGCTGAAAGCGACGGACGAACCTTCTTCCACAGTACAGGCGAAATTTCGTACCCCACCAGGCGGTCGAGCACACGACGGGCCTGCTGGGCATTTACTAAATCCATATTAATAGTACGCGGATTAGCCACCGCATGCTGAACAGCCTCCTTCGTAATTTCCGTATAAGTAATGCGCTTTGCTTTACCCGGATTTAAGTTTAATACATCGCAAAGGTGCCATGAAATGGCCTCACCCTCGCGGTCTTCATCCGTCGCCAGGTAAATCTCGTCACATCCTTTGGCGAGTTTTTTAAGTTCCTTTATTACCTTTTCTTTGTCTTCGCTTACTACATAGTTGGGCTCAAAACCATTCTCTATATCTATGTTCAAACCGCTATCCGGTAAGTCGCGTATGTGGCCATAACAAGAGGTAACTACGTAGTCATCTCCCAGAAATTTATTGATGGTCTTTGCCTTTGCAGGGGACTCAACTATGATGAGGTTTTTGCTCATGCTTTATTTTTAATGAGGGGCAAATAAATGTTTTTGCAATCAAAACAACAAACCGCCCCGTTTTGTTGAACAAGTTTAAAAATGTAATCTATCAATATTTGGCAGTATAAAATGCACTGCACTTAAGCAAGTATAGACTAATTCTGTAGCACAATCGTGGCATTCTTAATTATCTTCGCGCAAAAATTAACACTTAATGAAACTGAATTCGCTCACGGCCATATCGCCAATAGATGGCCGCTACAGGAATAAAACAGAAGATCTTGCCGCATATTTTTCAGAATATGCGCTGATAAAATACCGCGTGCATGTAGAAGTAGAATATTTTATTGCCTTGTGCGAAATACCCTTGCCGCAGCTAGCCACCTTTCCTGTTAAGCACTTTCCATCGCTGCGCGATTTGGTCAAAAATTTCTCTGAAGCCGATGCACAGCAAATAAAGGATACAGAAAAAGTAACCAACCACGACGTAAAGGCAGTAGAGTATTTTTTAAAAGAAAAATTTGATGCGCTGGAGTTAACGGAGTGGAAAGAGTTTATCCACTTTGGGCTCACCTCGCAAGACGTAAATAATACTTCCATTCCTCTTTCTTATAAAGAAGCTAATGAGCAAATCTATTTACCAGCAGTTAAACGCCTGGTAGCCCAATTGGAGAAGCTTGCCGAAGAATGGAAGGACATACCTATGCTGGCACACACACACGGGCAGCCGGCATCTCCTACTATCCTTGGTAAAGAGGTAATGGTATTTGTAGAGCGCCTGAAAGCGCAGATACATCAGCTTGAGCAGGTACCTTACAGCGCAAAATTTGGCGGTGCTACTGGCAACTTAAATGCTCACCAGGTAGCATACCCTAAAATAGCCTGGGTTGAATTTGCCAGCGATTTTGTAGAGCGCAAGCTGCACTTAAAGCGCAGCCGCTACACTACGCAAATTGAACACTACGATAACCTGGCAGCTCATTTCGATGCCACCAAGCGCATCAATACTATATTAATAGACCTGTGCCGCGATATATGGACGTACATATCTATGGAGTATTTCAAGCAGCGGGTAAACAAAAACGAGGTTGGCTCATCGGCCATGCCACATAAGGTAAACCCTATCGACTTTGAAAATGCTGAAGGCAATTTGGGTATTGCCAATGCTTTGCTTGAGCACCTTTCTGCCAAATTACCCATATCGCGCTTACAACGCGACTTGACAGACTCTACCGTATTGCGCAACATAGGTGTGCCGGTGGCACATACATTAATCTCTTTTTCTTCTATCGAAAAAGGCTTATCTAAACTACTGCTGAACAACGATGCATTGGATAATGACCTTGAAAAGAACTGGGCTGTAGTAGCTGAGGCAATACAAACCGTTTTGCGCAGAGAAGCCTATCCATCGCCCTATGAAAAACTAAAGGAACTGACCAGGGGCACGGGTGGTATTACTAAAGAGTCTATCCATACCTTTATTAATACATTGGATGTATCGGAGGAAATTAAAACAGAATTACGTGCAATTACTCCGCAGAATTTTACGGGAGTAAAGTTTGTGGGTGTAGTAATATAGATACCCTCCCATCTGCAACCATTATAAACAAGAACGCCGGATAGTTTTATCCGGCGTTCCTGTTTACATATGCGTACGCTATTAAAAAAACCTCGATATAATTTTCTCACTTTCAGTAGTGGCTGCTTCCGCTTGTTTTTCTTCTTCTTCGGCAGCTTGCTTTTGCACAGCTATGTTATGTTCGGTATAGGTAATAGCAGCAAGCTTATTCTTAATCGGTTTGGTCAGTGCCATAAATTCATTTTTGTATTGCGTAGGTAATGCTTCGGCAAAGCCTACCTTTTGTTTAAATGGATCTACCTGTGCGCCATCTTTCCAAAAGCGGTAGCACACGTGCGGGCCGGTAGCTAAACCGGTACTGCCCACATACCCAATCACCTCACCTTGCTTAACCCTTACACCACGGCGGATGCCTTTACCTATTTTGCTCATGTGCAGGTACTGTGTTTTATATTGTCCGTTGTGACGGATTTTTACGTAGTTGCCATTGAACACTTTAAACTGAGCATCTTCTACCACACCATCGGCAGTAGCTAAAATAGGCGTACCGTAAGCGGCTGCATAGTCAGTTCCTAAGTGGGCTTTCCAGGCTTTAGTAACCGGGTGGAAACGTTTCATAGAGAAGCGCGATGATATGCGCGAGAACTTAACCGGCGATTTCAGAAACTGCTTCTTCATGCTGTTACCGTTTTCATCGTAATAGTCGCCCTCATGGCTTTTATCCTTTTCGTAGTAAAAGGCGTAGTTGTCTTTACCACCGCTGTTGAATACAATAGCGCTTATTTCGCCAATGTTTACGCTCTTTCCATCCACTATATCTTCATCGTAGATAATCTTGAACTTATCGCCATTCTGTATTTTGTAAAAGTCAACACTCCAGGCAAATATCTCGGCCATGCGCACAGCCAGTTGAGGGTCCATATCATTTTCTTCCAGGGTTTCGTATAGCGATGAATGAATAACACCACTCACTTCGCGGTGTACACGCTCTACCGAGTTCTGACCCCGATACATATATAATGAGTCATCAAGGTTGAATACTACATAATTTACCTTGCTCTCTTCATACACCAGTTTTTTAGGAACCAGCGAAGTGTCATTTTTTTCACATAACACAGTAAAGCGGTTACCTGCTTTAATTTTGCTCAGGTTAAAAATATCGGGCGACTGGCTGATGAAAAAATTGATAGCCTCATAGGTTACATTATACTTTAAAAATATTTGCGAAAACAACTCATTCGGTTTTACCTGGTGGCTCATTACCTTAAAGTCGTTGAGCACCATGCCGTACTTTATCACCGGCTCTTCTTCCTGTTTGGCAGCTAAGTGTTTTGTTTTAGAGGTAGCACTCCCGTTTTTCAATTCAAGCACAATCTGCACGGTCCACACGCAAATTACACCTACAAATAATACCAAAGCGCCTATCAACGCATACTTTCTTACCATACTTTGAGTTTAAGCCATGAAAATATTTCAGAAGTACCGGTATCACCTGATTTAACCCATTACTTTAATAACATAGCTGTAGCCAGTGTAAAAATTTGAGGACAACGCGTGTTTTTTGCAAGCATTTCCCATCAATTAAAATTTCACAACATTTTTAATAAAGTAATTTCAAAAATTACTTTTGCCACTCTTTGGCATTATACCTTAAAAACAGTTAGTGAGCGATTCAATTGTAATAATCCCTACTTATAACGAACTGGGCAACATTGAAAAAATGGTGCGCAAGGTATTCTCATTGCCTAAAGCATTTGACCTGCTTATAATTGATGATGGTTCACCGGATGGCACGGCCAACAAGGTAAAAGAGCTACAAACAGAATTTACAGGACGCCTGCATTTAATACAACGTAGTGGCAAGCAAGGCCTGGGCACTGCTTACATTGCCGGTTTTAAATGGGCGCTTGAGCGCAGCTATCAATACATTTTTGAAATGGATTGCGATTTTAGCCATAACCCGGATGACCTGTTGCGCCTATACGAAAAGGTTTCTACCAATTACGATGTGGCTATAGGCTCGCGCTATGTAAAGGGCGGTGGCTTTGTAAACTGGCCTAAGGATAGAATACGCTTATCTAAAAATGCATCGCGCTATGTAAATCTTATCACCTGGATAGGCATAAAAGACCCTACTGCGGGTTTTATTGTGTACCGCCGCAATGTGCTGGAGACAATTGACCTTAATAAAATCCGTTTTGTAGGTTATGCTTTTCAGATAGAGATGAAATTTGCCTGCCGCAAACTGGGCTTTAAAATTACAGAGGTGCCTATCATCTTCACCGAGCGTGTAGAAGGTGTATCTAAAATGAGCAGCAACATAGTGAAGGAAGGTATTTTCGGTGTATTGAAAATACAGTGGAATAGTTTCTTTTCCAGCTACAGGAAAAAATAAACTTCCGAAGTTTCATTTCCACATGTCGAGCCTAGTATTGCTACCGGTGGCACTTTCATAGATTAAACTTCGGAAGTTTTAGTCGACCTACGGCATAAAAAATACTTCGTACTCGTAAGTCAGGGTCTTTTTATCATTAGCGCCTAACTTCACTTCCCACTTAATTTCGCTGGCGGGGTTTACATAGTTGTACGAGTTCTTTTTAACCACCTTTCCATCATTGCTTTGCGAAAGAACGGTACCGTTTAAATTCTTGGTAACTGTAACAGTTACTTCTTTGCCCTGGTAGTTATCTACGTTTACAGTGCCTTTAACTATCACTTTACTGTAGCTAACTTTGCCTATCTTCTTAGCATTGTCTTCACGGGCTTTCTCCTCTTCCTGGTTCTTCATTATAATATCAATAGCCTTGCTCAGGCGGATGTGGGTGCTGGCACCTACCGGTGTGTACTTTAGCTCATCCTGTGCAACAAACTGATCTTTTTCGTTTACCACCATTACCGATGCTGTGGTAAGCGGAACGGTAGAGGTATTTTTTATTTCCAACGAGTGAAAAACATCATAAGGTTTTTCTTCTTGGGGCACAAAGCGGTTATTGAAGTAGTTGGTACCATCAGGTATAGTGCCTTCGTATTTGTCCTTGTAATCTACATTGGCAGCAAAAATAGGGAAGGTTCCTTTTGATTCTTCTTGTAGGGTAATCTTACCTAACTTATAGATATAAGTATCGCCTGACTTCTCTCCTTCGGTAGTAAAATCGCCTTCGAAATACCCGCGGGCATCGGCTGCTTCCAGCGACATAGTGCGCATGGCGTTTGCCTGCATATACGATTTAGGGCGTATGCTACCATCGTTATCAAAGCCACCGGCGGTAATATAATCGTAGGTTATAGGGTCCATTTTGCCGCTATTAATCATTTGCGGCGCCCCTACTACTAACTCCGCTTCAGCATCTTTAATATCCTCGGCGTAGTTCTCTACCACGGCTTTCATCTCTAACCGTGCAGCTTTATCGCTGCTCAGGCGCAGGTAATAGCTGGGTATCCAGTTAATGCCGCCGGTAAGGTGCACCTGCTGCAGGTTGATGTTATCGGTGGCCTTTTCGGGTTTTAAAACCGCCATACGCTTAATGCTATCGGCCATATAGAAAGCCGAAGGTTCTTCTTTAAAATCTGCCTGATAGATGTTACCTACATTCATTACCATGTTGCGGCCGCCATCGGCAGTAAAGCGCACTATGCCGCTGTATTGGTCATAGCTGGTAATTTTACCTGTAATGCTTTTATCCAGCCCCTGCGTAGGCGTGTATGAAAGCGTTACCTGCTTATTCAGGTTACCGGCCATGTATTGCCATACCGATTTAGCTTCAGCTTTTTTCTTAAGCGTATCGTTTTTAAACACCATGCTTTTAACGGCATTGTCTTTTGCCGATCCTATAAAATAGGTACCAAACAAAGTTTGTGCGGGTATGGGTAGCTTTACGGTGCCATTGGTAACTGGTGCGCTTCCCTCCTTCACTACCATGGCGGTAGCGTTTTTAAATATGGTTATCTTCTTAATAGGTAAAGCAGTTTGTGCACTCACAAATGCCCCGATGGTAATAAATGGTATTACAATAAATTTCTTCATGCTTATATTTTAATTCAAAGATGGAACATTATGCCGAATCCATAAATTACAGATGTGGCAGGTTTAATTTTTACGTTTAATAACAACTGGTGAAACAATTACAAAGCTTACAATTACTAATCGAATAAAAGTAACGGATTGAGCAAGTAAAGCGTTGCCTGAAATAATTTAAGCTACGAAAGAATCCCCGCAATAGTAGCCGACAGGTAGCTGGCCAGCGTACCACAGATAAGCGCGCGGATACCCAGTTTAGCAAGGTCCTCGCGGCGGTGTGGGGCAAGCTCGCCAATGCCACCAATCTGCATACCTACCGATGAGAAGTTAGCAAAGCCACACAGCGCAAAACTGGCAATAAGCATGGCCTTGGGTGTAAGTGTAGATTGTATGTCTTTAAGATTTAAATAGGCCACAAACTCATTGATAGATATTTTTTGGCCCATCAGCACAGCTACCTGGTGCACATCCTGGCTGGGCACGCCCATGCACCATGCCAGTGGGTAGAATATCCAGCCAAAAATGGTATTAAGGCTAAACTCGGCCATAGGGCTACCTGCCAACATATTTAATTTTGCCAGTACAAAATTGACAAAGGCTATCAGGGCAATAAAGCCAATAAGCATAGCAATAACGTTGATAGAAATTTTCATACCATCGGCAGCGCCGTGCGAAATAGCATCTATAAGGTTAGAGTACTGGCTCTTTACATGCAAAGTAACTTTGCCTTTGGTTTGCGAGTCAGCCGTTTCGGGGTATACAATTTTAGATATTACCAATGCCCCTGGGGCTGCCATCAGGCTGGCTGTAATTAAATACTCGGCCGGTATGCCCATGTTTACATACACAATCAAAATACCGCCCGCAATGCAAGCCATACTACCGCTCATACTGGCTAATAGTTCGCTGTTGGTCATACCGTTCAGGTAAGGGCGAATCATTACCTGCGCTTCTACCTGGCCTACAAAGGCACTGGCAACATTGCTAAGGGCTTCGGCACCGCTGGCTCCCATTATAAAATTAACTCCGCGGGCTATAACTGCCACCACGCGCTGCATAATACCCACATGATAAAGTATAGCCACCAGCACACAAACCAATATGATAGTAGCAGGAATATTGAAGGCAAAGATAAAACCGCGCCCGGGACCAAAAACTTTACCTAACTCACCGGCATCGGGCAACACACCGCCCAATACAAACTTGGCACCCTCGCGCGCAAATCCTTCTATCTTCTCCATACCATGCCCCAAAAACCTGAAAAATTCGCGAACAGGGCCAACTTTTAAAATTATAATAGCCAATGTTAGCTGAAGCGCAAGCCCGCTTGATACCAAACGCAGGTTAATAGCCTTGCGGTTGTTGCTCATGGCAAATGCAATGCCCAGTATAAGGGCTATTCCTAAAAATCCTGTAAAACGCTCCATGGGTAATTTTGAGTTACTCAAACATAATAAAATTGACGACAGATTACAGAATGGCTATTAAACACATACAGGTGCATTTAAAGTTGCAGAATCGACCTAATTGGGTACATAAGAAAAAATTGTTCTTATTAAAATCTAATACGATTTCATCATTCCAGATATATATAAATTGTATATTAGTATCGAAACACTAAAGCCCCCCTTATGAAACACGTTCTTATTCTTGTAGCACTACTTACATTGGTAGCAGGAAGCCGCGCACAAGCGCCGCAAATGGTAAACTACCAGGCTATTGTACGAAATGCAGCCGGCCAGCCAATAGCCGGTGGCACAACCGTTAACTTCAGGTTTACCATACACCATCTTTCAGCCACCGGCACAATAGTATATACCGAAACCAAAACAAGTGCGGCAAACCAATTTGGTTTATGTAACACGACAATAGGCGATAACGGTGGCGGGCTTGCCGTTGTAAATTGGGGCAACGGGGCAAAATATCTGCAGGTAGAGGCGGATGTAACTGGAGGCAGTAATTTTACAGATATGGGTGTGTCGCAACTATTGAGTGTGCCTTATGCCTTATATGCAGCTAACAGCAATATAGGTCCGCAAGGTGCAACCGGCCCAACCGGGGCAGCAACTACAGGGCCTACAGGACCAACAGGCGCTACCGGTACAGGTGGTGGAAGTACAGGACCAACCGGCCCTGCGGGAACAGGCATTGCCAGTATAATTGATAATGGCAACGGCACCCTTACCTTTGTGTTAACTAACGGCGATACTTACAATACAAATTCGCTGTATGGTGCAACCGGCTTTACAGGTAATACAGGGCCTACCGGAGCCACCGGGTCTGATAGCACCATAGCAAATACAGGCCCAACCGGGCCAACAGGACCTACCGGCATGCAGGGCATAGCAGGCGCTACAGGCAATACAGGGCCTACCGGTATTACAGGCAACACAGGTTCCGGTGGCGGAAACACCGGGGTCACAGGCCCCACAGGCGCAACCGGTAGTACCGGCGCAGGTGGTGGAAGCACAGGCCCTACAGGTGCCAATGGTATTGCCGGTGCACAAGGCAACACCGGCGCTACAGGCGCAACCGGCTTGCAAGGCATAACGGGCCCTACCGGTAACACTGGCCTACAAGGTAATAGTGGAGCTACCGGGCAACTAGGTAGCACAGGCCCTACGGGCCCAACCGGTGCTGGTGGTGGAAATACAGGGCCCACCGGCCCTACGGGGGCCGATGGTATTGCCGGTGCACAAGGGAACACCGGCGCTACAGGTGCAACCGGTTTGCAAGGCTTAATGGGTGCTACCGGTAACACTGGCCCGCAAGGCAATAATGGCACTACCGGGCAACAAGGTAGTACAGGGCCAACGGGACCAACCGGTGCCGGTGGTGGAAATACAGGGCCCACCGGCCCTACAGGGGAAGAGGGTATAGCCGGTGCACAAGGCAACACCGGCGCTCCAGGCGCAACCGGCTTGCAAGGCATAACGGGCCCTACCGGTAACACTGGCCCCACAGGCCCGCTGGATGCCGCTGGCGGCGATTTAACCGGCCAATACCCCAACCCTAATGTAGATGGTATATTAGGCGATTCTATTATTGGTGCCGTAGGCCCAGGCAAAACCCTTGTACACAATGGAACTTATTGGGAAGTACGGGATACAGTATCTAACGCTAACGATTGGCACATTACCGGCAATGCAGGCACTAACTTCAATCACTTTTTAGGAACAACCGACTTTGCACCACTTAGATTAAGAGTAAACAATATACGGGCCGCCCAATTTGGCGTTCAGGGAGATGTATACCTTGGCAAAGAAGCGGGCACATCGCTTCTATCAACCGGGCAAAGCAATATAGCCATAGGCAATCGCGCTCGCAGCAATACCAATAACGATGCATATAATACAATTGCTATAGGTTACGAGGCGATGCTAAACAATAATATGTACAATGCCATAGCCATAGGCTACCAGGCCCTATACAGCAATTCGCAATCATTTAGTGGCGACGATAACATCGGTATCGGTAGTTATGCGCTTTATAGCACCACATCAGTAAACACCACGGATGGCCGGGGAAATATTGGTATAGGTACTGGTCCATTAAGGCTAAACACTTCTGGCTCACAAAACATAGCCCTGGGCACCAGAACACTGGAGAACAATACGTTTGGAAACAACAACATAGCTATAGGCCGGTGGGCTTTGCGCCAAAACACTAACGGCATAGGTAATATAGCTCTGGGTGCAAATGCTATGCCCGCTAATACCACCGCCAGCAATAACGTGGCTGTAGGTAACAACAGCATGCTGGGCAACACAACCGGTAGTTCCAATATAGCCATTGGTAGTTTTACCCTTCGCAACAACACTTCCACTAGCGGCTTATTGGCTATTGGCGATTCGGCGCTTTACAGTAGTACCGGCATAGCCAACAACGCAATTGGCAGCCAGGCTTTACGGCGCACTACAACGGGCACGGGCAACCTGGCAGTGGGAATGCGGGCCGGGTATAACAACCTAACAGGTACAGAAAACATTGTTATTGGTAACGACGCATTGTTAACTGCCAGTACAGGCAACTCAAATGTTTCAGTTGGATCGCGCAGTATGCAAACATCCACAAACATTAACGAGAGCGTAGCGCTTGGCTGGGAGGCCATGCGCGATAACCAGGCAAGCCAGGGCAGCGTGGTTATTGGTGCCCAGGCAGGCTTTAGAATAAGGGATGTAAATGGCAGTGTTATAATAGGGCGCCGTGCCATGGGCCGGCCCGGTATTGGGTTGGGGCCTTCTA
>DATGWP010000226.1:0-2756 GCA_035299425.1 Chitinophagales bacterium
GCGGCATACCACAGCGGCAGTGCAATATTATCCGTCCATTGCTATGTGCATCGCGGGTTGAGATAGAAGAATACTTAAAAGAGAACAAACTGCAATACCGCGAAGACAGCAGCAATGCCAGCGATAAATACACCCGCAATAAAATAAGGCACAACATTATTCCTTTATTAAAGGAAATTAACCCCGCGCTTGAGAGTGCCTTTGCAGAGAAGATAGAACTGTTTACCGACCTGGAAGCGATGTATGATAAAGAGGTGAAGAAGATAAGCAGACGCCTGTTTGATGTAAGAGGCAACGATATTTATATGCCCATAGTGGCTATAAAAAAAGAGCCAAAGGCTTCTACAGTAATGTTTGAATACCTAAAGGACTATGGATTTAATAATGAGCAGGTAGCCGACATACTGGCTTCGGTAGATGGCGAACCGGGCAAACAATACCTGACCAACACCGCCCGTATTATTAAAGACAGGAAGTTTTTCATACTTACTAAACTGCAGGATACAAATAACGCGGTGCAGGTATTAGGTGAAGTTGATAAGCACGTTACGTTCGGCGAAAAAAAGTTAACCAAAAGCGAAGCCACACCGGTAAGTAAAGTAAAAATAACAGCAGACAAAAACATCGCTATAGTTGACGCTGTTTTGCTGGAATATCCCCTGACCGTACGTAAATGGAAGCAGGGCGACTACTTCTACCCTTTTGGTATGAAGATGAAAAAGAAAAAACTGAAGAAGTTTTTGATAGACGA
The DNA here is from genome assembly GCA_035299425.1 of Chitinophagales bacterium. Classification (GTDB taxonomy): domain Bacteria; phylum Bacteroidota; class Bacteroidia; order Chitinophagales; family LD1; genus Bog-950. Next base: position 752 of record DATGWP010000226.1, read on the forward strand.
GAAAGTGCCTTTGCACGAAAAAGAAAATGTATGGGTGGTAGAGAGTAATAAACGCCTGGTGTGGGTAATAGGCTATAGAATAGATGAAAGGTTTAAAGTAACCGGCAAGACCAAAAAGGTAGTGAAATTGAGCATTTAACCTATAGCGCCGGAAATATTATTAGCAAAATACAACACTATACAAATGTATAGCGCTGGCTATAATACTGTAAGAGTGCCGTACCTTTGCAATACAAAATTTATAAGAAATGAAAGTTGAAATATGGAGTGATGTAATGTGCCCGTTTTGTTACATAGGCAAGCGCAAACTAGAAGCAGCGCTAACACAATTCAGCAACAGCGATAATATAGAACTGGAGTGGAAAAGCTTTCAACTAACGCCGGGCTTAATAACACAAACGGGCAAAAGCCTTAATCAGTTTTTGGCAGAGCATAAAGGAATGAGCGTAGAGCAGGCCGCCGGGTTAAACCAGCAGGTTACCAATATGGCCAAAAAGGAAGGATTGACCTTTAACCTTGATAAAGCTGTAATTGCCAACACCATTAATGCGCACCGGTTTTTACATTTTGCTAAGAAAAACGGCAAACAAAACGAAGCAGAGGAATTGTTGTTCCGCTCTTACTTTACCGATGGTAAAAACATTGATGATTACGCAACTCTATTGCAGTTAGGCAGTGAGATTGGCCTGAACGCAGAAGAACTAAAGGCTGCGTTAGAAAGCAACGCTTATGCTAGCGATGTGCAACAGGATATAAAAGAAGCGCAGCAGATTGGAGTGCGTGGTGTTCCGTTTTTTGTGTTCGACCGCAAGTATGCCATCTCCGGCGCTCAACCGGTAGAGGCTTTTTTACAAACGCTGGAGCAATCGTTTAACGAATGGCAGCAGGAGCATAAAATGGCTGCTATAGAAGTAACTGAAGGAGATGTTTGCAAGCCGGATGGTACGTGTGATTGAAAATTTACAATAAAAAAAGCCCTTGTTATTGCTAACAAGGGCTTTTACTTTTTAGGCTGTCGGCTTATTTTTCTTCATCAATCTACCTACTCTATCCTTTACAGCATCTACAATGTAATACATGGTTGGCACCAGCACCAGGGTTAGGAATAACGAACTGGTCAAGCCACCTATAATTACCCAGGCCATACCGTTCTTTACTTCGGCACCTGAGCCTTTAGATAAGGCTATTGGTAACATGCCCAGTATCATAGCTACAGTAGTCATCAATATCGGACGTAAACGTTCTTTACCGGCTTCTACCAGCGCTTCGGTCAACTCCATACCACTGGCTTTTAGGTGATTGGCAAAATCCACAATCAGGATACCATTCTTAGCCACCAAACCCATTAGCATTATCAATCCTACTATGGCAAAAATGGAGAGCACCTCCATGCTCAATGCAAGTGCCAGCAATGCGCCTATAAGCGCTACAGGTATTGAGAACATTACCACAAAAGGGTAAACCATACTTTCGTAAAGTGCTACCATAATAAGGTAAACCAACACAAAGCCGATCAGCATGGCCGTTCCCAGGCTGCCGAAGGCGTCTTTCTGGCGCTCTGCTTCACCCAGGTATTCAACCGTAACACCGGCCGGTAGTTTCTCCTTCTCCAGTGCTTTCTGTATATCGGCTACGATGGTACCGTTAGGCCGCCCTGCTGTAAAGGCATTAACTTTTATACTGTTCAACCGGTTGCGGCGCTCCAATACACTTTGTCCAAGTTCCTGTTTAATAGTTGCAATGTCTGCCAATCTCACATTAGCGCCCTTGTTCGTGCGTATAGTAAGGTTGCGCACACTCTCAATATCTTTCTTGTCAAATTTATCGGCAGTTATATTGATGTTATACTCCTCTCCTCCTTCCGAGTATTTAGCATTGTCGTTTCCACGGAAAGCCAGTTGCACAGCATTACCAATCTCGGGCACAGATAAACCCACCAGCGCCATTTTATCGCGGTCCAGTTCAATGCTTATTTCGTTCTTAGGGCTCTTTGTGCTAAGCTCTA
>DATGWP010000227.1:0-79382 GCA_035299425.1 Chitinophagales bacterium
AATACTGGAATGTAAAGTGCTACTTTGGAGATGGCTTTGAAGGCGTGCCCATGCAAGCCCCTTTTGATAAAATAATAATAACGGCCGCTGTGCCGGAGATGCCAAAGAAACTTCTGGCGCAATTATCCGTAGGAGGAAAGATAGTGCTGCCCTTTGGCAGCCAGGATGATTGCGACATGTTGCGTATAACCAAACACGGCGAAAACCAATACGAAACAGAGCAGTTTGAAAAATTTGCTTTTGTACCGATGCTGAAGGGCAAGGTTTCGTAAAAAACCGGCAAACTATGAAGGCATACATACTTACTATATTTTATGCCTTTACCCTCTGCTTAAGCTATGCGCAGGAAACTACTTTCCACGTGGCGGTATATGATAAAATGACGCATGAGCCGCTAACAGGCGCCCAGGTGCGGCTACAGGATTTAAGCTCGCTGCGCGAATATAAAATGGCCGCCAACGATTCGGGGCTAACTACCTTTATATTAAAAACCAACGCACGTTACCGCTTAGAGGTGAGCGCCAGGCCGCTTACTACCGGCGAAGGCTACCTGAGCTATACTTACATCCTTTCGGAAAAAGACCTGGGCAGCAAAAAAACATTTCAGGCAGAGCTGGAAAAAGTAAAGCAGGCCGAATCGGGTTTGCTGCCGGCCATGCATTTTGAGTATAACAAAACGGCCCTGAGTGAAGAGAACAAAACCGCACTGGACAACCTTTGCAAAATGATGGAGGGTTTTCCATCACTGCAGTTAGAAATAGCTTTGTACGCTGACTGCCGCGAAGAGCAAGACATACTTGAAAAAAGAGCCTCTTCTATTTCAGAATACCTAAATAAAAAAGGGGTAGGCAATCGTGCACCGGTAAAACCTTATGGCAATGTGCGCGCACTGAACGCCTGCAACTGTGCCACCAAAAGCTATGCCTGCAGCGAAGAGAAATACTATGAGAACCGCAGGGCAGAGTTTAAGGTAATTGCCTTTTGAGATAGTAGGGAGTACCTAGTATTGAGTATTGAGTATTGAGTATTGAGATAATACAAAAAGCCATTAATGCCGATAGTATGAGTAACTGGCTGTTTAAGTCCCCTTTTGTTTCATCCCGAGCTTGCCTCGGGAAGGGGATTTAGGGGTTTACTTATACTTTTTCATAGCCCTATCCATATCGCGCTTGGTATCTTTCTCTTTAAGAGAATCCCGCTTATCAAATTTCTTTTTACCGCGGCCCACACCTACCTCAAGCTTTGCATAGCCGCGTTCGTTAATAAACAAGCGCAGGGGAAGAATGCTTAATCCTTTCTCTCTTACCTTGCTATCTATTCTTCCCAATTCGCGTTTGGTAAGCAGTAGTTTGCGCATGGTAACCGGTACATGGTTAGCATAGCCCCCATGCGAATACTCGGGTATGTTCATGTTCTTGATAAATAACTCGCCATCGCGCAGCAGGCAGAAGGCTTCGCTAATGCTGCCCCCGCCACCGCGGATAGCTTTAATCTCGCTACCGCGTAGCACGATACCGGCTTCGTAACGGTCTATGATTTCGAACTCGTAACCAACGCGCTTATTCTGTATATTTATTTTAGTAGGATCAATCATGTGCAGTAAACAGGAAACAGTGAATGGTGAATTGTAAACAGCCGGAAAGCCCAGCTACGTTTCACTTTCTTATTTCATCAAATATTTTTTCAAGTTTTTCTTTTAATAAAATCTTTTGGCCGGTTCTGCCTTCCGCAATTAACCGGTTGCCTACCTTAGCGCTGAACGAACAATTAATCTCATTGCCGTTTAACGCATCAATAGTGGCTTCAAACATAACTGTATCGCCCACAAATGCCGGCGAAATATGCTTTACGTTAACAAACGTGCCAATTCCCTCTTCATTTGGCTCTTTCATTTGCAGCACAAAAAGGCGGCTGCTCCACTCGGCATCGCGGGCAAGGGCAAAGGTAGCGTAAACGGGATGAACTTCACCGCTTTCGAAAGCAGCGGTATCTTCGGGGCGCACTGTGCGCGCGAAAGTTTGCTTATCTCCTATTACAAATTTGCTCAACATCGGTGGCAAATTTAATTGTTCCCGCAATTAAACCGCCAGTACAGGGCATTTTACATTGTGGGTTACAGAAGATATAGTTTCGCCGTAGATAATATCTTTTAACCCGCGGTGGCCGTGGGTGCCTATAACCAGCAACTCTGCGTTAAGCGCATTTACCATGCGGGGTATTTCTTTTTTAGGGTCGCCAAAGCCCAACTCCTCAACTACATGATAACCCTGCGCGCGTAATTGCTCGGCATACTTCTTTAGTTGCTTTGCATCTTCGGTAGTTTCAAAATCCTGTATGCTATCGCCCAGCGTTCGTGCACCGGCGGTTTCCACAACATGCAACAGGTAAAATTCTGTTTGCTTACTACCGTGCGAAACCCCGGCCGTAATTGCTTTTACATCGCTGCCCGAAAAATCGACACAGATAGAAATGCGGCTGTATGTTTTCTGCTCTATCACCGGTATATCCTCGGCCTTGCCATGCGGCGCATTGGTTTCGCGCACAAAGCGCTTACCGGTGAGCGCACAATAAACAACATACACCAACAGCAACATAGCCAACACCACCACGGGCATAATAAAGAAATTGAAGGCCCACTCGTAGCCAACAAGCGAAGTGCGCCACGTGCTCAAGGTTTCTATCACCAGCTTAATATTTAAGCCTACAATAATTATAGCCGATAGCCAGGCCAGTATTTTAATAACAATACCGATAGCAAATTTACCCATCTTCTCTTTATCGCTTACAAAATGGATGAGCGGGATAATGGCAAAGCCAAGTTGGATACTGAGTATTACCTGCGAAAGGATAAGCATATCGCCAATTTTTTCTTCGCCCAGAAACCAGATAACCAGGAACGCAGGAACCACCGCAATTAACCGGGTAATTAACCGGCGCAACCAGGGGGCAATGCGCAAATCGAGGTAGCCTTCCATTACAATTTGCCCTGCCAATGTACCGGTGATAGTAGATGATTGCCCCGCAGCAATAAGGGCTATTGCAAACAGCATGGGTGCCAGTTTTTCGCCCAGCAATGGTTGCAACATGCGGTGTGCATCCTGAATCTCTACAATATCGTGGTAGCCGTTTTTGAAGAACACAGTAGCTGCCAGAATGAGTATAGAGGCATTTACAAAAAAGGCAAGGTTGAGAGCTATGGTTGAATCTATAAAGTTGTACTTGATGGCTGTCCAGATACCGGCGTCGCTTTTATCGTTGCGGCGGGTTTGCACCAGCGATGAATGCAGGTAAAGGTTGTGCGGCATAACCGTAGCGCCTATTATGCCTATGGCAATATAAAGTGCGCCACTATCCTGCAGGCCCGGTATAAAACCGGTAACCAGTTCACCTATGTGCGGACGGGCGAAAGCCAGCTCGATAAAAAACGAAAGGCCAATGATAGCTACCAGCGAAAAGATAAATGCCTCCATGTAGCGCATACCCTTCTTTTGCAGATAGAGAATTAAAAAGGTATCGAGAATGGCGAGTGCCACACCCCATAAAATAGGCAGGCCCACCAGCAGATTTAAACCTATAGCCATACCCAACACTTCGGCAAGGTCGCAGGCGGCTATGGCAATTTCGGCCAACACCCATAAAGATATATTAACTGTGCGGGGGTATGTTTCGCGGCTGGCCTGTGCCAAATCTCGCCCGCGCACTATACCTAAGCGGGCACTAAGTGTTTGTAATAAAAGGGCTATCAGGTTGCTCATTAGCAACACCCACAGCAATGAGTAACCGTACTTGCTGCCACCGGCAATATCGGTAGCCCAGTTGCCGGGGTCCATATAGCCTACTGCTACCAAAAAAGCAGGGCCGGCGAACAGAAAAAAGCGCTTCCACCACGTTTGGCTCTGCGTGGTATCTATAGTGCCATGAACTTCCTCTAACGATTTATAATCAGCCATCTCTCCCAAATTTTAGACAAACCTAAAAATATTTTTTGGTTACATGAAAATCGATTTACAAAATTTTACATTTCCTTTAAAGCATGAAAGCATTAACCTGTTTTTTATTAGTCTTGGTTTTCATTCTTAATACCGGCCATATGACACCCGATAAAAAACACACGATGCTATGCCTGGGCGATAGCTACACTATAGGCGAAGCAGTGGAGGAAAGCGAGCGGTTCCCCATGCAGGCAGTGGCTATGCTTGAAAAAGAGAATATACACTTTGACAAGCCAGTAATAATTGCCAAAACCGGCTGGACAACCGATGAACTGACAGCGGCTATACAAGAGCAGAACCCGTCCGGCACTTATGATGTAGTTACTTTGCTGATAGGGGTAAACAACCAATACCGCGGGCGCGATTTGGAGAACTACCGCCAGGAGTTTGTTGAACTACTGCACACTGCATTGAACTATGCCGGTAAAAAGACAAAGCATGTTTACGTAGTAAGTATACCGGATTGGGGCGTAACGCCATTTGGCCATAACGATAAACGTGGCGAGGAACAAATAGGCAAAGAGATTGACCAGTACAACGTTATCAACAAAGAAGAAGCACGAAAAGCTGGTGTGAACTATATTGATATTACACCCGGAAGCCGAAAAGCAAAAACAGATGCTGACCTGATTGCTAATGATGGATTGCACCCAAGCGGAAAGATGTATAAGGTGTGGGCGGAGAAGTTGGTGGCGGCGATAGGTAATATTTTTTAACCCACCATTATATTCTGCGCGGCCAGCTTAGATAGGGTAATGGTTTTATTTTTGCCCAGCTTAACTACAAAGGAGTTGTCAAACTCAATAACCTCTGCTACTTCGATAGGTGTGCCTAAGTGAATGCCGAGTGCATCGAGGTGTTGCAATAATTTTGAGGAGCTGTCTTTTACACCAACCACTTTGCCCTTATCGCCTACATCAAGTTTAGATAGCAGCGTTTGTTTAATTGATTTGATATTACCTGAGGCATCGGGTATTGGGTCGCCGTGCGGGTCGAACTTGGGATGCCCGAGAAACAAATCCAGTTTATCAATCATCTCTTCACTTTGTATATGCTCCAGTTGCTCGGCTATATCGTGTATTTTATCCCAGCTGTAGCCAAGTTTCTCTACCAGAAAAACCTCCCACAGGCGGTGCTTGCGCACTATGCTCTTGGCTATCTTATCTCCTTCTTTGGTAAGTCGTACGCCCTGGTATCTTTCGTAGGTAATAATTTTCTTCTGCTTCAGCTTTTTAAGCATATCGGTAACCGAAGCGGCGGTAGCACTTACCTGCCGGGCTATTTCGTTGGTAGAAATATTATCGTCCCCATCTTCGGAAAGATGAAAAATGGCTTTTATATAATTCTCTTCGGTGCTGGAGTAAGGCATAATAGCGCTAAAATAAAAAAGATGTTAGAACGAAGAGCCAGGAGAGAAGAAATGCGCTTTTGAACCACATAGGAACATAGAATACAAATACAGCTGTGGTGCATTTGGTGTATTTACGTGGTGAACGAGGGTACATAGAGAACATAAGAATACAAGTGACGAACAGATTGCGCCAGGCTCTGAGTTTGCGAATTGTTTTTAAACATTAACATAAGTTTCACACAATTGTGGAAGGGGTGAAATATCGCAATTAAACTGTTTTTATACATTTACCCCCGCTATGGCAGAATACATTGTAAGTGCGAGAAAATACAGGCCCTCTAAGTTCAGCGAAATGGTTGGGCAGGAGCAGGTGGCTGTTACCCTTAAAAACGCTATCCGCACCGGCCATTTAGCACACTCGTTTTTGTTTTGCGGTCCGCGTGGTGTGGGTAAAACTACCGCTGCACGTATACTTGCCAAAACCATTAACTGCGAAGATGTTTCGGCCGATTTTGAGGCCTGTGGCAAATGCAATAGCTGTGTTTCTTTTCAACAAAATGCATCGTTCAATATTCATGAACTGGATGCTGCCAGCAATAACTCGGTAGAGGATATACGCTCGCTGGTAGAGCAGGTGCGTTTTCCGCCACAAAGCGGTAAGTATAAAATCTACATTATAGATGAGGTGCACATGCTATCGGCGGGCGCGTTTAACGCTTTTCTGAAAACACTGGAAGAGCCGCCTTCGTATTGTAAGTTCATACTTGCCACTACCGAGAAACACAAGATATTACCAACCATACTTTCGCGTTGCCAGATATTTGATTTCCGCCGCATAGGCATAGAAACCATAGTGAAGCACCTGCGCCATATATGCGAGGTGGAGAAGATAGATGCCGAAGAAGATGCCCTGCACATTATTGCCCAAAAGGCCGATGGGGGTATGCGCGATGCGCTATCTATGTTCGACCGGTTATCAAGCTTTAGCGAAGGCAAACTTACTTACGCATCGGTACTGGAGAACCTGAACGTGCTTGATTACGATTACTTTTTTAAAGTAACCGATTCGCTGCTTACCGAGAACCTGACAAATGCACTGCAGCTGTTTGACCAGATACTTAAGAAAGGTTTTGAAGGCGACGATTTTAACCTGGGGCTATGCGAACATTTCCGCAACCTGTTGTTTTGCAAAGACCCTACTACGCTAAGCTTAATGGAGCTGAGCGGCAACCTGAAACAGAAATATAACGAGCAATCATCGCTGGCATCGGCCGACTTTTTGGTTAACTGCCTGAACCTGGGCAACCAGTGCGACCTGCAATACCGCATGAGCAAAAACAAGCGATTGACGGTAGAGCTGACGCTTATAAAAATGTGTTATGTAAACGCAGTAGTATCAGTGGACGCTGATACAAGTAAAAAAAAACTCTCTGAGTCAGTAAAAGAGGAGATTAAGGCTGCAAAAACAGACCAAAAAGCGCCATTAACAGAGGTAAAACAACCTAAAGCAGAAGAACCCAAACAAGAAGCTGCCAAGCCCGGCACGGCGGAAAAACCCGTAACCCGAAGCGCTACACCTGTAAGTATTACCAAAAGCAAAAAGGTATTGACGCTGGATGCATTGAACGATGCAGAAGACAACAGCCCGGAGCAAAAGCTATTGGACGAAGTAAATGAAGACCGGTATGATGGCGAGGTATTGCTTTTAAACGCCGAGAACATTTTAAAACTGTGGGATGAATATGCGGCCGGAATACCCGAAACCAAAAGAGGGCTGCGGATAAGCTTTGCCAACTTTAAACCCGAGCTTGACGAAACGGTATTGAACCGGATAACGCTGAAGGTGCAAAGCGATATACAAAAGAACCTGTTTGATGAAGTAAGACTCGGCCTGCAAAATTATATATCGCGCAGGGTAGGTGCCGAGATTACCTTAGATATAATTGCCGACAAGAAAGTGGAAACAGGCACTAAGCCCTATACACCCAAAGAAAAGTTTGAAAGGCTTATAGAAAAGAACCCGGCTATAAAAACCATGCAACAAAAATTTGGCCTTGAGCTGGATTACGATTAAACAAACACAGTTCCATTTTTAATCTATACTTTAATTAAACAATACATATGAAAGTAAAATCGTTTTTAGTAAGCGCCCTGACCCTACTGGTAGGCATATGCCACGCCCAGGCTGTGGACAAACAGCAGCCTACCGTACAAAGACAAAAAACCGGTACGGCTATTACGCAAACCGGAACGGTGACAGGCAAAAAGCTAAGCGGCACAACGCTACAGCAGGCAAACAATATAAGCGCTATACCGGCAGAACGTTTGGCAAGCATACCTGCAGCACAAACATCGGCCACTACGCGCAACCCACAATCGGCTATTGCTAAAGCAGAGAGGATATACGAATCGGTACCGAACGACCCTTACAATACACGCATCTACACGCTTAAAAATGGCATGAAGGTTTACCTGAGTGTAAATAAAGATGCACCGCGTATTCAAACATTGCTGGCGGTAAAAGCGGGCTCTAAATTTGACCCGCCGCAAACAACCGGCCTGGCCCACTACCTGGAGCACATGATGTTTAAAGGCACGCACGACATGGGCACCAAAAACTGGGCGAAAGAAAGCGTATTGCTTGATTCGATACAGGCTTACTTTGAATACCACAAAAACGAAAAAGACGAGGCGAAGAAAAAAGCTTTGTATGCAGTAATAGATTCATTAAGCTATGAAGCATCTAAATACTCTATTGCCAATGAGTATGATAAGATGACGACATCAATAGGCGCACAGGGCACCAATGCCTTTACATCTACCGATATGACGGTGTATGTAAACGACATACCATCTAACGCTTTAGAAAAATTTATTAAGCTGGAAGCAGACCGTTTTAAAACCTGTGTGCTGCGTATTTTCCATACCGAGTTGGAGACTGTATATGAAGAGTTTAACCGCAACCAGGATAACGACCGCGTATGGAGCGACCATGCGGTAGATAACGCACTGCTGCCTAACCACCCCTACGGCACACAAACTACTATTGGCGAAGGAGAACATTTGAAAAACCCTTCGATGGTTAATATTTATAATTACCAAAAGACCTATTACCGCCCGAACAACGTAGCGTTGATACTAGCCGGTGACCTGGACCCTGATGCAACTATTGCCCTGGTAGAAAAATACTATGGTAATTGGGATGCTGGAAACATACCTGCGTTTACCAAAAACCCTGCACCGGTATTAACATCGCCGGCAATACGCGAATACAAAGGCCCGCAGCCCGAGCATGTGTACATGGGCTTTTTGTTTGCCGGTGCCAACAGCCGCGAGGCCCTGATGGCCAAGATGGTAGATATGATTTTGGCTAACGGTGCAGCAGGTTTGATAGACCTTGACCTGGTACAGCAGCAAAAGGTATTGCAGGCATACTCTTACCTGGACGACAATACCGATTATACTTTCCACAAGTTTTACGGCGAACCTAAGCAAGGACAGAAACTGGAAGAAGTAAAAGACCTGTTGCTTGCAGAGATTGAGAAAGTAAAGAAGGGTGAGTTTGGCGACTGGCTGTTGCCTGCCATAGTGCAGAACATAAAGCTGGAAAGGATGAAATCGGCGGAGAAGAATGAAGGCCGCGCTTACAACATGATGGGTACGTTTGTACACGAAATACCATGGAAAGACTGGGTAAACCAGATTACTGAAATGGAGAAGATTACAAAAGCCGACATAGTAAAGTTTGCCAACGCACATTATAACAACAACTATGCGGTATGCTACAAGCGCCAGGGCGATGCAGCGGTACATAAAGTAGAGAAGCCGAAAATTACCTCGGTAGAAATGAACAAAGAAGACCAGTCGGCTTACAAGAAACAGTGGGATGAGATGCCACAGCCATCGCTTACGCCTAAGTTTCTTGATTTTGATAAGGACATAGCCCACCTTAAACTGGCCAAGGGTGGTGTAACCTTTGATTATATTAAGAATGATGTAAACAAGACCTTTAGCGTAAACTACATTTTTGATATGGGCACGGATAACATCCGCGACCTGGGCCTTGCTATCAGCTACCTTGAATACCTGGGCACTGATAAATACTCGGCCGAAGACCTGAAGAAAGAATTCTACAAACTGGGCCTTACCTTTGGTGTAAGCAGCTCGAGAGACCGTGTTACGGTATCGCTTAGCGGATTAGAAGATAATCTTGAAAAAGGAGTAACCCTGTTTGAACATATTCTTTCATCGGTTAAACCGGATAAGGAAGTGTATGAAGCAATGGTGATGGATATAGCGCAAGGCCGTGCCAATGCCAAGAAAAACAAGGGAGCAATACTATACAGCGGGCTCGTAAACTATGCCAAGTATGGCCCGGTTAATCCGTTTACCAATGTAATGAGCGAAGAAGAATTGCAAAAAGCAGATGTAAACCATTTGGTGAGCCTTATTAAATCGCTGGGCAGCTACAAGCATACCATTTTCTATTATGGCAATAAAGATGCGAATGCTGCATTGGCAGTGTTTAATCAATTGCACCCGGTTAATGCTACATTGAAAGATTACCCAGCTGCCAAAAAGTACCCTGAGCTTGACCTGAAAGACACCAAGGTGTTTGTGGCCTACTACCCTATGAAACAAGTAGAGCTGGTAATGCTTAGCCGCGATGTGCCTTTCAACAAAGATCTATACCCCAATATCTTTTTGTATAACGACTACTACGGTTCGGGCTTAAGCTCTATTATGTTTCAGGAGATACGCGAAAAGCAGGCGCTGGCTTACTCGGTGTACAGCAGTTTTGGTGTGCCGCAATATGCTAACGAATCGCACTATGTAACCAGTTATGTAGGTACACAATCGGATAAACTAAAGACAGCGCTTGCCGAAATGAACAAGCTGTTGAACAATATGCCTGAGGTGCCGCAGCAGTTTGAAGGTGCGCGTGGCAGTGTAATTAAAACACTGGAAAGCGATTGGATAACCCGTGCTGATATATATGCCGCCTATGACCGTGCCCGCAAGCGTGGCATTAACTATGATGTGCGCAAGGTGATATATGAAAAGGCTAAGACAACCAGCATGGCCGACGTTCACAAATTTTTTGACGAGCACGTGAAGGGTAAGAAATACAACTATGTGGTAATAGGTAAAAAAGAAGACCTGAACCTGGATGCCCTGAAAGAGATAGGCCCTGTGCAGGTGGTAGAGTTGAAAGACCTGTTTGGATATTAAGATATAGCATAAGCGATTAGTAAGGGCGCTCCCGCAGAAATGCAGGGGCGCTTTTTTGTTTATATATCCCAATTACTTTTGAAAATAGTGCAGAGCTGTTAATTTAGGCTTATCAATATGCTACACATGAAATTTTTGCTGCCCCTTCTGTTTGTTATGCCTGCTTTGTTATTTGCCCAAACTACTACTACCGTGCAGGTAGAGCGCGGGGGCAAAACAGCTCTTGCCAAAACCATAAACATAGCACAGACCGAAGACTGGGACCCGCTATTGCTTACCATAAAAGAGCAGCCTAAGCCGGCATCGGATTATGGCAACAAAAAAGAACTGCTAACCCAAATGCGCAAGCAAAGGCAAAGCAACCCCGTGGTAAAAAAAAATGAAGCTGATGAAGCGCTGACACCAGCGCCTATACTGCTTAATAACTTTACGGCTAATAACTCGCAGTCTACCCCCAACGATAACCACATAGCTATTTCTGATGCGGGTAAAATAGTGAGCGTGGTAAACTCTAACCTGCGTATATATGATGAGACCGGTAATGTGTTGCTGAGCAAAAGCCTTAGCTCGTTTGCCAACTCGCTGGGCGTGTTGCAAAACATAAGCGACCCACGGGCATTATACGACCCCGAAACCGACCGCTTTATTGTTATGTTTTTTGCGGGTGTAACCAGCACCAGCAGCAAAATCATTGTGGCCTTTTCGCAAAACAACGACCCTACCACTACCTGGAATTTTTACTCGCTGAATGGTAATTACCTGAACGATACTACCTGGAGCGATTACCCAATTGTGAGCATTTCGCACAATGACTTTTTCATGACGTTTAACCACCTGAAAGATAACTCGGACTGGAAAACAGGTTTCCGGTACTCGGCTATATGGCAAATAGACAAGGCAAAGGGGTATGCAGGCGATTCACTAGAGTATAATTTCTGGCACCACATAGGGCACAATGGCAAACCGGTATGGAGCGTGTGCACCGTGCAGGGCGGCGATGGCCCTTCGGGACCGGAAAGTTATTTCCTGTCGGTGCGCCCCGGCGACCTGACAAACGATACTGTATTTCTGTTTACCATTTCCAACTCATATCAATCGGGCAATGCACAGTTTAGCTCCAAGCAACTTAAGTCGAACCTCAGCTATGGGCTACCGCCTAATGCCTTGCAAAAAGACGGGCAGTACCTGGCCACCAACGATGCCCGCGTGCTAAGCGCCTTTGTGCAAAACAACCGGATACAGTATGTGCAGAATTGTATTGAGCCTTTAAACGTTACATCCGCAGTTTATCTGGGGCAGATAGAGAACCCTTCATCGGCCAGCCCGGTGGTAACAGCACAGCTTATATCCAACAGTGCTATTGATTTTGGCTACCCCAGCATAGCTTATATAGGCAATAACCAGTTTGATAACCGCGCAATAATTACCTGCTCGTATTCCCCGGCAGATACGTTCCCCGGTACAGTAGCTTTTTACCGCGATGCCAATGGAAACATATCGGATATGCTGGTGGTAAAGCAAGGCGAAGATGCCGAGGATGTATTGGGCGATACCATAGAGCGCTGGGGCGACTACACCGGCATACAACGCAAATACAACGAGCCTAATGTAGCGTGGCTGGCAGGTTCGTATGTGTATCCATCGCAGGCATACCGCACCTGGATAGCTAAAGTAGCTAACCCCGACTCGGCAGTAGTATCGGCGGTAACTGAGGTAAAGAAAGAAACCCCGGTAAAGGTGTTCCCTAACCCCGCTACTGAAAAGTTTTCGGTAGAGCTGGAACTACCCAAAGATAACTTTACACAGTTTGCATTATATGATGCCAATGGCAAACAGGTGCGCGTGTTGTTAGAAGATAATTTTAAAGCAGGTACCGGTGTGTTTTCGTTTAATACAAGCCACTTAAGCCATGGCGTTTACTTTTTGAAAATACTAAACAAAAACACCTTGCTGCGCACCGAAAGAGTAGTGATTACGCGCTAAACCAGGAGCCTGCAACAAGCAACAGCCCATTATCGAAAACACAAGGGAACAGACCCCGTTAAACGGTGATGTTTCTACTTAAAGGGCATTAAAAACGCTCTTCAATTAGTTCCTTATTAACCATTATGCCTGTTGTTGTTCCTGAGGCCACAGCATTTGCTACAGTTCTCATTCGGGAAGTATTATCTCCACATGCATAAACACCCCTTATACTGGTTTGCTGAGACACATCTACTCTAATATACCCTTCTTCAGTCAGCTCACATCCCAGCTGTGCAGGTAAGGTACAATGCTGAGTAAAAGAAGGGCGTGAATAGATTACATTAACCTCCATATTTGAACCATCTTTGAAAACCACATTCCTGAGTTTCCCTTTTGTGTGTTCCAATTCCTGCACTTCTTTTTCAATTATCTTTATGCCATGTTCGGCAAGCCTGGCGGCTTCCCAGGCTGTTAAAGCAGATGCCGAGTTTGTAAATAGCCTTAAATCCGCTGTCCAGTTTGCAATGAGTTTGGCTAACTCAAAGCCCGGCACTCCGTTAGCCAGTATAGCGGTTGGCGCATTCCTTACCTCGTAGCCATGACAATATGGACAATGAATAACCGATATACCCCAGCACTCAGCAAAGCCTTTAATAGCTGGCAATTCATCCTTAACACCGGTTGCGAACACTAGCTTTGAACCTGTAAAAGCCTCACCTTCTAAAGTTTTCACCACAAACCCGTCATCCGCTTTATTCCCTCCTGTAACTGTGCCGTTAACAAACTCAACCGTATTATAAACTGCCACCTGCTGTTTTGCCAGGGTGGCAATTTCCAGCGGTGTTTTTCCATCCTGAGTTAGAAAATTGTGGGAATGTGGGGTCTGGATATTGCATGGTTTCCCGCTATCAATTACGAGTACTTTTCTCATGGCCCTGCCCAACGCCATAGCTGCTGCAAGCCCTGAATAACTGCCCCCTACAATTATAACATCGTATTGTTTACTTGTTGGCATACTAATTTTATTTAGATGATAAGATGAACTTTGCAAAATAAAAAAAGGGCTTAGTGCACTTCGGCTTTGTTATATTAATATGTACCCTGATAGCATTTCCCTGTTCCATTTTATCATTCATAGTTTGATTACTTACTTTCATCTGCTGAGGATATTTTAATAACTCTTTCAACTAATGGAATGCCTGCAAAAACCATCCATGGAACCAGTGTAAGTGTCAGAATCAGGGTTCTTATATACAATGGGAAAGCCGACAGGGAATCTCCAAAAAAGTAAAGAAACAAAGTTATTGACGGATAGATTACCACCCAAATTTTCAGTGACGCGATGAATTGCATTTTCGCTTTCATATATCATTATTTATTGTTTATCAAAAAAAGTGTCGCCTAAAACCAAGGCTAATCAATAAGGCTTTATTATATGTCCTGTATTAGCCCCAAACACGCTTTTGCGAAAGCCATATTCCAGTTGTTTCATAGTTACAGGAATATCGCCCGGAAAAAATGGGAAGTATTGAGGGGAATCTTCGATTACAGTAGGACTAACAGCATTGATGCGTATTCCATTTCCCAATTCGATGGCGGCGGCACGCACAAAACCCTCCACCGCACCGTTAGCAGCCGATGCGTTTGCAAAGTTCCTTTGCGGCTCATGAGTTAAAGCTCCACTGATTAATGTAAACGAACCTTTAGGATTAATGTAATGTTGCCCAATAAGCACAAGGTTTATTTGCCCCATCATTTTACCTTCTACACCTTTTCTGAATTCTTTAGGGGTAAGATTTTTCCATGCCCCTACGTAGGTTGGGCCGGCAAGTGAAATCAAGGCGTCAAAAGGGCCGGCCTGTTTAAATAAATTCTCAATTGATTCCGCAGATGTAATATCTGCCTGAATGTCTCCGCCTTTGGAAGCCACCTTTATAATTTGATGGTCTTGTTCAAATGCGTTGGTTAGGTGTTTTCCCATGGTGCCTGTAGCACCTACGATAATAATTTTCATTGCTTTATCCTTTTGCTTGTTACATAATATTTGACAGCGCAAAAGTATTTGGGGCACATGGTTAGCGATAGGACAAAAGCAAAGTAGAATGGGACTTATTTGAAATTCTCTCTGAATGTTTCGGGAGTGTATCCTGTATTCTTTTTAAAGAACCGAACAAAGTAGGATACATCTTCATAACCGAGTTGATAGGATATCTGATTGACCTTATTACCGGTGGCAAGCAGCAGGCGTTTAGCTTCCAGCAGAATATGTTCTTTAATAAGCTCAGAACAGGTTTTGCCTACTGTTTCCCTGGTAATGGCATTCAATTGATAGGTAGTTAAATTAAGCAGGCCGGCATAGTGGCGGGCATTTTTCTTGTTAGCAAAATGGGTTTCCAGCAGTTCTAAAAAATCCTCCAAACGTTGCTGAGAGTAGCGATTGTGGCCTTTGACAAGACCGGAAGGATTTTGACTTTGTCTTATAAGCTCGATTAAAAAAAGTTCAAAATTTGCAAGTATGGCCTCCTTATACTTTTCTTGCTTTTCGGCGTGTTCCCGGAAAATAGAATCTAAAACTGAAAGTGCTTTTTTGAATCGCACAGGATTTAGCCGGCAATAAGTCCTATTGCTTGCCTTTCGCAAAATTATTTTCCCGGCGGTTTCCAGGGGCGCGTAGAATTCAGTATTGAATTCCATTAAATAGCCGGTGCTCCCTTTTTTAAGTTCTAACTGGTGCACCTGGCCCGGGCGCATAAAGAATACCGAATAGTTATTTATTGGATATGAAATAAAGTCAATAATGTGCTCCCCCGCACCTTTTTCTAAAACCAAAACAAAAAAGAAGTCGTGCCTGTGAAGGTCCTGCACCATATCTTTACCAGAAAGTAAAGTCCCGATTTTCCGGATATTAAAATTTGCCGCAATCTCAGGTTCCTTAATTTGTCGTACAGAAATTTTATCCATTTACATTAGGTTGTTATCGCCTTATCCAGCGGCTACAGTCGTTTAGCTTCTGTGCCACTAATTTATAGGATTAGTTTCTATTTTGGGATTTGCTTTCAATTTCCTGCTACGCTAAGATTGAGGATTGGCACAGGAAAAATATTTGAAAACTCACCCTGTAATTTTTATTTGTATTATAGCCTTACGCATGAGCGCACCTGAAAACATATTGCAGCCGGAGCATTGGATAGACCGCTACAGCGATATACTATTTAATTATACCCTTACGCGCATTAATAAGCGCGAAGTGGCTGAAGACCTGGTGCAGGAAACATTCCTGAGTGCGCTAAAGGGGAAAGATTCCTTTTTGGGCAATGCATCGGAAAAAACATGGCTGATAGCTATACTTAAGCGAAAGATAATAGACTACTACCGTAAAAAATCGACTCAGAATGAGTTGAGTGTTTTTGATAAGGACACGAAGGATGATTTTATGAACCACTTTTTTGATAAAGAGGGTTTATCTAATGGGCACTGGACCGGCACTGCCGGGCCAGCGGGGTTTAGAAGGGATTTTGAAACAGGGGTAGAGAGCGATGAGTTTAACAGCATATTGAAGAATTGCCTGGGTAAGTTACCGGAAAAAGCCAATGCTGTGTTTGTGTTAAAAAATATGGAGGATTTGACTACAGAAGAAATTTGTAAGGAATTGGGGATTAGCGCCTCTAATTATTGGGTGCTGATGCACAGGGCCAAGTTGCAACTGCGCGAATGCATAGAGAAAAACTGGAAGTGAGCGAGTCGGCAATTGGCAAAAAAGAAAAGAGGATAAGAAAAAACTATACTTTTATAAAATGACCTGCAGGGAAGCTACTTATTTGCACGAGCAAAAGAAAGAAGGGAAACTAACGTTTGGCCAAAGGCTAAGCCTGAGCTTCCATTTATTATATTGTCATTTGTGCCGGTTATTTGTTAAGCAGGCAGAGCAACTGGAGCAGCAGGCAAAAAACCTGGCCGGTGCGCAGCAAATTAACAACCCTATGGATACCTCTGCCAAAGAAAAAATGCGCGAAGCACTTGCGCGCGAAATGAACCGCTAAAAGCCAATTTTTGTTACCGGCTTAATACCCCTTGTTTTTACCCCGCATTTCCTAAATTCGTTTCTACAAAATTTGACTTATGGCAGAAGCGATACGATTGGGACGAATGACCGACACGATGGAAGAAGGTTTCCTGGCGGAGGTAAATGTAAAGGTGGGCGATAAAATTAAAAGCGGCGATACAGTGGCCGAGGTAGAAACCGATAAGGCTACATTGCCGCTTGAGTCGTACTACAATGGCACTATTCTGCACGTAGCTGCCAAGAAAGGCGACACCCTTAAAATAGGCGACCTGATAGCCATAATAGGAAAAGAGGGTGAAGACTATAGCGCCCTGCTGGCACAAGGTGGCGGCGACAAAGCAGCACCCGCCGAAAAAGAAAAGGCGAGCGATAAAAAGGCAGAAGATAAAGCACCGGCTGAAACTGCACCCACGAAAGAAGAAACAAAAGCTGAAGAACCGGTTGCAGAAGAACAGCCAGAATCTAAACCGGCTACTGCAGAGGTGCATGGTGATAGAATAAAAGCATCGCCGCTGGCACGCATGATAGCCAAGGAAAAAGGCATTGAATTATCTACTGTAAAAGGTACGGGCGAAGATGGGCGCATAACCAAGCGCGATTTAGAAAATGTATCGGCTACCCCTAAAACAACCATGCCGGCGTTTGTAGGTAAAGAGAACAGCCGCGAAGTGCGCGTAAGCCAGATGCGCAAAGCCATTGCCCGCAGGTTAAGCGAAAGCAAGAACGGGGCCCCGCATTTTTACCTGACCATGGATATAAACATGGATAATGCAGTATCTATCCGCACCCAGTTAAATAATGTGTTGCCTAAAAAAGTTTCGTTTAACGATATAGTTATAAAGGCAGCCGCCCTTGCACTGCGCCAAAACCCGAATGTAAACAGCAGCTGGCTGGGCGATACTATCCGCTACAACGAGCACATCCATATTGGTATGGCTGTAGCAGTAGAAGATGGCTTGCTGGTGCCGGTTATAAAATTTGCCGATGGCAAAACGGTATCGCAGATATCGGTAGAGGCAAAAGCAATGGCAGAGAAAGCAACTACGAAGAAACTATTGCCTACAGAAATGGAAGGCAACACCTTTACCATATCTAACCTGGGCATGTTTGGCATAGAAGAGTTTACGGCTATTATTAACCCACCCGATGCCTGCATACTGGCGGTAGGTGCTATACGGCAGGAACCGGCTGTGATAAACGGCGAAATAAAAGTGGCTAATAAAATGAAGGTGACACTAAGCTGCGACCATCGGGTAGTAGATGGTGCTACAGGCGCTAAATTTTTACAGTCGCTAAAATCGATGTTAGAAAATCCGGTTAGTGTGTTGCTGTGAGGTAGATTCCAGTTCTACATAAGAGATAGCCTCTAACGGAATATACGAACCGCCCTTAAGCAGTATGTACTTTTCGGTAGTGGCCCACACGGTGGTAAATATTTCGCGGTAACCCTCCAGGGTATTGAATACGATTTTTACGCGGCTTTCATAATTGTTACCCATAAGCATAGCCAGGTACAAACGGCGGTTACGCTCCCGCATTTCAAAATCGGTATGGGTGTCGTTTGGCTTTTGAAACGCACATTCTTTCAATTGGTCTTTCTCGATTTTGCGGATACGGTTGGTCATAATGAATAACTTGTTGGTGCTTTATTTTACGCCGCTATATTTAAAAGGTTGCCCATTACATAACCCACTATGTAATTACCAACTTGCCCTTGTATGAGAAAGAAAAACAATTGTTTGGCCGTCAGGCAGGTTAATTATTTGCTAAAGCCTGTAAATACATGCCAGCTTAAATAATTTTGCAAAAAATCCTACTTTGAGGCTGTAAACCAATTACCATGAAACGACCATCTCTTTTACTTTTTCTATTACTAAACCTTGCGGCCTTTGCGCAAAGCGCCAATGACATAGTAAACAAATATATAGCGGCCACCGGCGGCGCCGACAAATGGAGCAAAATAACCGCGCTGAAATACACCGGCAGCTATATTATGGGGCCGGGTATGCTGGCGCCGGTTACAGGCGTATATTTATCAAAACCGTTTAAAGGCAGCTACTCTGACTTTAGCTGGCAGGGCATGACCAGCAAACAGGCCATACGCGCCGATAGCGGCTGGAGTTACAACCCGTTTGGAGGTAAAAGAGAAACCGACCCTGTATCGCCGGATGATGTGCGCAGCGACAGGCTGGGCTCTGACCCACAGGGCCTGCTGTTTAATTACAAACAGAAAGGATATGTAGTGGAATACCTGGGCATGGACGATATGGAAGGCACCGATGTATATAAACTGCGCCTGACCACGCCACAGGGCGATATGGTATACTACTACCTGGATAGCGAAACCTACTATGTGCTGAAAGAAGTGCAGCGGGTGAAGCTAAAAGACAAGGAGCTTAAAACCGCTTTTCTGTATTCTGATTTCAGAAAGACAGACTTTGGGGTGGTGATACCCTTTAGCAGCCAGCGTGTAGATGAAAACGGTGCCGAGCAAGGCGGCCCGGTAAACTTTATCAAAGTTGAAATTAATGCGCCGGTAGATGCTGCCCTGTTTGACAAACCAAAACTTTAAACCTTCGCCCATACCCTTACCTAAAGTATATTACAAAGCCCTGACTATGAAAAAGCCAATACTCCTTCTACTCATACTATCATTTTTCGCAGTGCCATCTATTGCCCAAAAGGGCAAGGCTAAAAGCAATGCAGCCCCTGCGCAAACCACTGCAGTAAAACTTACATCGGCAGCGCTGGGTAAATTAGAAGCGCGGCATATAGGCCCGGCACTAACCGGTGGCCGTATCTCTGCCATAGATGGGTATAACAACGACCCACGGATAATTTATGTAGGTACTGCAGGCGGTGGTGTTTGGAAAACAACTACCGGCGGTGCACAGTTTACATCAGTGTTTGATAAGCACTGCCAGAGCATAGGTGCTATTGCTGTTGACCAAACCAACCCCGATGTAGTATGGGTAGGCACCGGTGAAAGCAATATGCGCAATACAGTATCTATAGGCAATGGTATTTATAAAACCACCGATGGTGGCGATAACTGGGTGTTTATGGGCCTGCCCAATAGCGAGCACATAAGCAAAGTGGTGATTCACCCTAATGACCCTAATACACTTTACGTAGCAGTGCCCGGCAAACTGTGGAGCAACTCGCCCGACCGTGGTTTGTATAAAACAACTGATGGCGGCAAAACATGGGATAAAATTGTATATGTAAACGACAGTACCGGTTGTGCCGATTTTGTGCTGGACCCGAAGAACCCCAACACCATGTATGCCAGTTTCTGGCAGTTTAGGCGTAAGCCCTATGCCTTTAGCTCGGGCGGACCGGGAAGCTCGGTTATGAAATCGGTAGACGGGGGCAAAACATGGAAGAAGATACAGAACGGTTTACCGGCCGGCGATATAGGCCGTGCAGCTATTGCACTGGCGCCCTCAGCACCAGAGAACCTGGTAATGATTGTAGAGTCGAAAAGGACTACCCTGCTGTTATCTACCGATGGGGGCGAAAACTGGAAAGAGCAAAGTGCTGATGACAACATTTGTGCAAGGCCGTTTTATTTCAGCACTATACAAGTGGACCCTGAAAACCCTAAACGTATTTACAGGCCGGCATTCCGTTTTTCGTACAGCGATGATGGGGGCTTTAGCTGGAACACCGGCAGGGCAACGTCTAACACCTATGTACACGCCGACATGCACGCGCTATGGATAAACCCTAAAAACACCTCGCACATGTATGTAGGTACCGATGGAGGGGTTTACATGAGTGTAGATAAAGGCAACACATGGATATACCTGAACAGTATACCGGTAAGCCAGCTATACCATGTGCAGGTAGATGACCAGAGCCCATACTATGTGTATTGCGGCATGCAGGATAACGGCAGCTGGCGGGCGCCCTCGCAATCGCCGGGTGGTATAGAAAATGGCGATTGGAACAACGTAGGTGGTGGCGATGGTTTTTGGGTGCAGACAGACGGCGAAGACCACGACATTATATACAGCGAATACCAGGGCGGGCACATATTTAAATTTGATGCACATGTAAACCAGTTTCAGGATATACAACCCAAGGCCGGTGAAGGCGACCCTAAGCTTAGGTTTAACTGGAACACGCCCATAGTGCGCAGTGCTAACAACAAGAAGCGTATTTACATGGCTTCGCAGTTTTTGTATAAGAGCGATAACCGCGGCACCACCTGGGATAAGATATCGCCGGACCTGACCACCAACGACCCTAACAAACTTAAACAGGAAGAAAGCGGTGGACTGACCAACGATAACACAAGTGCCGAAAACCACTGCACTATTTTTACCATTGCAGAATCGCCGCTAGATGCTAATATGATATATGTGGGTACCGATGATGGCAACCTGCAGCTAACTACCGATGGCGGCAAAACATGGACTAACCTGGCAAAAAACTATGCTGCCAGCGGTGTACCTGCACAAACATGGGTAAGCAGTATAGAACCCAGCCGGTTTGATAAAAATGTGGTGTATGCCACCTTTGAAAACCATACGTATGGCGATATGAAAACTTACTGTGCCCGTTCGAACGATATGGGTAAAACCTGGAAGATGTTTAGCAGCGATGTTTTTAAAGGCTACGCACACAAAATAAAAGAAGACCTGCAGAGCAAAGACCTTCTTTTTTTAGGAACAGAAATGGGCCTGTATGTAAGCATTGATGGCGGCAACAACTGGATGCAGATGAAGGGCCGGATACCGGAGTACTCGCTGGTGCGCGATATTACTATAGAACCTAAAACCAACGACCTGGTAATAGGCACACACGGCAGAGGTATATTGATAGTGGATGATATTTCGCCGCTGCGCAAACTGACTACCGAAATACTAAATGCAGATGTGGCCGTGATACCTACACGTGCCAATGCCATCAGCAACGGGCACTACCAGTATTTTTGGGACAGCGAGTATGGATACAGCGCGCCTAACTCATCGGAAGATGCGCGTATTACCTATTACCTGAAACAGCGGCTTAACAGCGGTGCTGTAACGGTGCAGATATATGATGATAAAGGCAATTTCCTGGTTGATTTCCCGGGCACCAAGCGCAAGGGAATCAATATAGTAACCTGGAACATGCGCCTGAAACCACCGCGCGTAGCAGAGGGCGGTGCCAAGGCAGACTTTGGGGCATCTACCACGGGGCCGCTAGTGCGCGAAGGCAAGTATGTGGTTAAGATTGTAGCAGGTGACAAAACAGCTACCGGCGAATTGCAATTGATTACAGACCCACGGGCCACCACCACACCTGCCGAGCGTGAGGAAAACTACAACGCCGTAATGCGCACCTACAAAATGCAGGAAGACCTTGCTATGCTTATGGATTCGGTATTGCAGGAACAAAAGGCGATAAAAGATTTAAAGGGCGAAGCACCGGTTATTGCAGAATACTTCGACAGCTTAGAAGCCATTCGAGCAGAGTTGGTACCGGTAAAGACGGGAAGAACCGTTTTGTTTGCCGATGAAGAGAAGCTACGCGACAAAGTGAGTGACATATACTTTGGTGTAACCTACAGCGACAACAAGCCTACCACATCGCAAAATGACGCATTGAACAAACTACAGCGTGACATGAACACTGTAAACAACAAACTTGACGAGCGCAAAAAAACGTATAGACCAAAAGTAAAAGAGGCATTGCGCAAAAAAGGGAAACACGAGCCATATTAACGGTGAGCGATATCAGGCATACATTTTAAACGAATACCTCTGTTGAAATTTCCCAGTAACCGCGCTTTCGCTTTTATTTTACTACTTGTTGCTATAGGCGCTGTATGGCTTCTATCTATAGGCAATACGGCTATTGACATTCAACTTCATGACACTAACTTTGTTATTGAAAAAACTCATCTAGCAGTCTTACTACTAACACCTTTCGCTTTTATTTATCTTTTGGTTAAAGCCATAAGACAGAGATTTAAAATTGTAACTACAAATTTGTATTTCACAGCTACCCTGGCCTTCATAGCCTTTCTTATTTATCAAGCTGTCTTACTTCAAAAAAAATATATAGAATTTTTATCGAAGCTTGATGTGAAAATGTTTCCAAACAAAAATGTGGCTATTGCTTCCGCAAACTCCAATGAAAATTTAATTTGGACAGCATTCTTTATAACTTTATTGCTTGTTGCAATGGTTGTAATCAGAACATTCTACCTAGTGAAGCAAAAGGAAAGTGAAATCATTGAATAAATACGCCTACATAGGAATTGCCGGTGCGTTAGCAATGGCCGCGAGCGATATCATACTATTGGGGCAACCGGCAAGCGGCAGCTATTACGATTTATCGAGTTTTGGTGCAGTGGAGCATGTAGGTGAATTGCGTGCGGCACTGGGCTCTACTCTGGGTATGGTTTCGGCGTTCTTTACCTGCTTTGGGTTTTGGTACCTTAAAAGAATGTTTAACCCGGTAAATGAACGGAGCGCTACCCTCCTGTTTATTCTGTTATCCAGTATGATGTTTGTGGGCGGGGCTTTTCATGCAGGCTATTACTTTTTATCGCAGCCCGGCTTAAATGGACATGGCTATATACTGCCGCAGGCAACGCAGGAAGATTTCCGTGCACACCTGGAAATGCTTTCTTATTTAGGTGTTCCGGGATTTGTGGGGGGCAGTATTTTGTTTTTCAAGCTCGCGCTTAATGAGCGCTACCCTAATTGGCTGCGCTACTGCAACCCGCTGATACTTACTTTAATTTTTCTTGCCTTATTTTATTTTCTACCGGCGCCGGTTGGAGGATATATACGGCCCACGTTTATTAACCTGGCCACAGTTGCCTTGTTTCTGTTTACTTTAAGAGCACCGGCGAAACAAAATCTATAACTAAAAACAAATAACAACGAAGGAACAGGTACGTTTACACGCACCTGCCCTTGTTGCTTTTCTCAACCCACGAGAACTCTTTACCCATAAGGCAGAGAATAAACGAACAGGCCCGCTTGCGCAGACCCATTCGCTTTTTTTCTCAACCCACGAGAAAATCTTTAATACGCCGGATGAGACAACAAGAAACAGGTGCGTTTGCACACACCTGCCCTTGTTGCTTTTCTCAACCCATGAGAGCGTTTAATAAGTTGGCAATGGTAAATTGGCACGAGGCCACCACGGCTATATCTCAAAGAACATAAAATCATTTACTGAAACCGGCTTTGCACAAATGCAAACGCCATACAATTACATAGCACAGCCATGCGAAAAGAAAAAGTGAAACGGAGTCTATAGAAGAATTACCCTGATGCGCTGGAATAGCTTAAAAGCATCGTCGGGCAAATGAGCATATACCACCCACTTAGAAACAGGTGGCTGGTCGCTTACTATTTGCGGTAAATAAGCCTGTATAAGATTACTGAGAATATCTGTAGGGAAAGAAACGGTAGGGCGCTCGCTATGGTTAGCGTGCTTAATAAACTTCATATAAAAATTAGCCGGAGAAGCCTTACCCTTTTTCTGATCTGCCTTGTGCGATAAATACGTTTTAAAGTACTTGGCTGCGCTACAGTCTGATGCCATAGCTGCCTGAAAAAACACCAGGTGAAGACAATACACGCTTAACAGGAGAAAAACTCTCATGGCAGCTTTGCGGGTATTTAAAAGTTGTCTTTTCACTGTGTGCTCCTTGTTTCTACAGGGTGAAGATAAAAAACAAGCATTACAAAACTATTGGGTTGTGTTTAATTTCAAAAGCCCACAATTTTTTTAACGAAATATTGCATATCGGGGCTTTTTATCCTCACCAGGTAAATGCTGCCAGCCAGCAAGCGCTTATCTATAATATGTTTTGCTCCCTCTGCACGGGCCATATATACGCTGCGCCCCAGGGCATCCAACACCTCTACATCGTAATATGCAATATTGCTTTGGGCAGTTACCTGCCAGTGCCCCGGGCTTATTTCGTAAACACTAAAACCGCCTATGTTCAAATCCTGAACGGAAGTAGCCAGGCAGGCAGGGTAGCTTACAAATACATCAGCCGATTGGGTGGTGCAAAAATTTGAATCGGCCACCATTACATAATAGTATCCTGTTTGTGCCGCTGTATAAAAACGGGTAATAGCGCCCGATAGAAGGCTGTTGTTGCCATACCACTGGTAAGAAACATTGGGAATAAACGAAGCCGCCAGCTCACAATCATTTACCTGCACGGCAGGTGTTACATTACCCCCTACCTGCATTTGCAAGGCATTGGATTGCACTGTGGCACTGGCTATACATTCCTGCGAACTTGCCAGCGCACAGGTTACCACGTCGCCATTAGCCAGCGACGATGTGCTGTATGTATTGCCTGATCCGGTAACTACACCATTTACTTTCCATTCGTAAACCGGAGCGTTCCCTTCATTAATAGCTGTTGCCGTGAACGTAACAGCCGTGCCAGCACAAGTTACCAGGCCTACATTTGATGTAATGCTCACTACAGGCATTGCCGGTGCAATAATATTAGCGGCAATTTCATTAGAGGTATAAGTGCCCCCTACCACACAACCACCGTTGGTAGTCATTTGGCAGGTTACCACATCGCCATTGGTTAGTTGCGTAGTAACAAAACTTATACCTGTAGCGGCATTGCTGCCGTTAACCTTCCACTGCCAGGCAGGCGCTACACCGCCATTTACAGGCTGTGCTGTAAACATGATAGACGTGCCTGCGCAAACCGAATCAGACTGACTGGAGATAATACTAACAGCTGGCAGAAGTGGCTGGGTGATATCAACCACAATTTGATTTGACTCTACAAAATGAACAGAGGGACACGCATGGGTAGAAACTATGCTGCAAGTAATAGTGTCGCCAGCGGCCAACGAATCTGAAATAAAGGAAGGACCGGTAGCGGATAGAATTGGAAAACCATTCTTCCACCATTGATAAACCGGGTTCGCACCTCCGTTTATAACAGATGTAGCAAAGGTTACAGGCTCTCCGGCACACACTGCCCCCGAAGGGTTTGCCACAATACCTACCAATGGCACAACCGTTGGAGTTACAGTTAGTGTTATACTATTAGAGTTAGCGGTGCTTGTTGTAGCGCAGGTAGCTGATGAAGTAAGCTGGCAGGTAATTACATCGCCGGTAGCAAAATTGCCGCCGGTGTAGGTAGATGCGTTTGCGCCATTGATAGGATTGCCGTTCTTCTTCCAAACAAAACCAGGTGTTGTGCCTCCGCCATTTGCATTTGCAATAAAAGTAACCGGGTCTGCCGAGCAGATAGTAGATGAAGTTGTGCTTATAGAAATTGCCGGTGTTACGCTACCACTTACATTCATTAAAAAAGCATTTGAAAGAGCGGTGTCATCTACCAAACAACCGGTAAGGCTGGTGGTAAGATGGCACCTTACTATATCGCCGTTGCTTAGCGCACTGGTAGTAAATGTATCGCCGGTGGCTACCGTAATTCCGTTTACCCTCCATTGATATAGCGGACCGGTCCCTCCATTGCTGGAAGAAGCATAAAAGCTTGTCGTCTGTCCGTTACAAATCGAACTTCCGGAACCGGTGCTTATATATACAAATGGCGTAAGTAGCGGATAAACTATAAAATCAATAGTATCGGCCACTACAGCCGGGGTTGCGCACAAAGCAGCAGATTGCAAAGTGCACGAAACAACATTATTTGTGGGCGGAAGCGAAGAGGAGGAATAGCTATTGGCATTACCACCCACCACATTACCATTTACGCGCCAGGTATATACCGGCGATGCCCCGCCATTGGTAACAGTTGCTGTAAATGTCACATTATCTCCTGCACAAACACTGCCCGCAGGGTTAGCAGCGATACTTACAGTTGGCGTTACAACCTGATTAACCGTAAGCACTATCGCATTTGATGTAACAGTTGCCGTAGTAGCACAGGCAGCGTTGCTTGTCATCCGCACGCGGATGGTATCATTGGTAGATAAAGAAGATGAAGAGTAAGTAGCCGCATTTGCCCCGCCGATGTTTACACTGTTCTTTGTCCACTGATAAACCGGTGTGCTGCCGCCGCTGGTTGCAGTGGCCGTAAAGGTAACGCTGGCACCTGCGCAAACGGATGCATTTGGTGTACTGATAGCAACCGTAGGTGTAACTGCCGGCGTAACCGTTACCCCATAGGCATCGCTGGCGACTGTAGCACAACTATTAGTAGCCGTAACCCGGTATGTGCCCGAAGCAGAAACAGATATTTGTGTACCGGTACCACCGTTGCTCCAGCTATAGGTGCAGCCACTACAAGTGTTAGATACCGTAAGTGTAGTTGACTGACCCGCACAAACTGTTTGCGTACCTGTAATTACCGGCTTAACCGGGGCAGTGCAAGGTGTAGTTACACAAATAGTAAAGGTGGTAGTAGTAGGCGGGTTATTGGCACCGGTATAATCATACACGCGCACATTGTAGGTGGCACCTACCGTTAAGCCGGTAGCCTGCAACACTTCGGTAGCCCCCTCGCCACCACCATCATCGGCACAGGCAATGCTTGTGCCGGGGCAGCCGCTACGCAAGTCAACCACAGCATCTAAGCCACCGGTAGGCACCACGGTAATAGTGTGTGCGGTAGAGGTGGCAACAAATTTAAACCATACGTCTTTAGCCAGTGTTGAGGTATAACCACCACAGGCTATAGGCGCTGTAGATTGGGTAGCGCCGCTTAGGTTACCGGTAGTGGCGGCACCGCAGGTAGCGCCATATACGGTAAGGTTAGTTTCATTGCCGCAGTAATCGTTAGTGGGTACTACCACCACTGCGCTGCAAGTGCCGCTGTTGAAATAATTGAACCAGGTGCTCCAGGGTATGGTACCGGGGCAATCGGTATTGGTGCCGGGCATATTCTGGTGGCCGCAAATACCCGGTGAAGTATTGTTTTGATTAGTTGCAATACCATACTGGGTACAAAAGTAGCAGGCCATGTTGGCCGATGCCTGTAGCATAGCGGTACTGTTCCATAAGCCGGGGTTGGCATTGGTGGCTTCGTGTTCCTGGCCTATACTTCGTCCGTTGTTATACGGGTAACCGCTGGCCCCGCAATGCCAGGCCGTATTAGCCACCGGTACTACCTGGTAGATAGTTCCGTTATTAGCCGTAACAAAGTGTGCGCTGGCATTGGCCGAGCAATTCTGAAACCACGACACCGCACCGGCTGCGGTACCGGTACCTATCCAGTGATTTACCCAGGTATCTATACTATGGTTGCGGCCGCTGCTATAGTTGCATGTGGTCATGCTACTTACAGCCGGGCCATAATCACTGCTGCGCGATGCGTCATCTTCTGCTGCGTGGTGATAGTTAGCATTTATAAATGCCATATCCAGTTTAGGGTCGCGGGGTAATACTATTTCTTCGTTCCACAGGGTAGTGCTATGTGCCCCATCGCACATTACACCATAATATCTATCGGCCTGTATGGTGCGCAATTCATCCGATATTAAACCGGTAAATTTCTTTACAGCAGGGTACCATGTTTCTAAACCATCTTTTTGAACCACCGGTTGCAAAGTGTTGTAGTAACTTTGAAGCAATGCCGCAGCGCCGCGTATATTCTGGCGGGCATCATCTTTAAGCAGTTGTTCGCTTACACCAAGTAGTTGTGCTGCTTCGCCCAATGTATTGCAATAGTCGTTCTGTACCAGGTGCATAATACCCCAGCCCTGGTCGATAGAAGGGCCCGTTTGTGTCCAGTTGTTTTCAATTTGCCCAATGGTTTTTAACAGGGCTACCGGCACATTAAACTCCAGCGCGGCATCGTTAAAGTATTTCTCTACCACCGAACCCGAAGGGTGTGGCTTGCTTAGATAATAAGCCCACAACTCATGGCTATGCGGTTGCACATCTTTATCAATATGGCTTTCTACAATTCTCAGTTCATGGCTTACATCCCGCTGCAGGTGCAGTTCGCCATTAATAAAAACCGAATCGCATTTAGGTTGTGCAAACAAACTGCCACAGCACAAAACTGAAAAGCATAAAGCGTATAACTTTTTCATCGGCACCATTTGGTATAAGAAGTAAAAGGGAAATTACAAAAACAAACAATTAGCCTGCAGATTATTTTATCCATATTTGGATCCGTTGCTGACAATTCCCCAAAGCTATGCATCCTCTTACATCCATCTTCGTGTTAATTGGTTTAACTTTCTGTCACTTGCTTAGTGCGCAGGACACGGTATATACTACCAGTGGCGTACTTTATGATATTAAAATCAGAGACAATCAGGTCGATTTTGTTGAGTATAGGCCTATTAGCGAAGAGTTTGATAAGCAGAACATTTTTCTAAGTAAACAATACGTAAATACAATAAAACGACATGGTGGGTTTATAGAAGATGTCGTACATGATTCTGCTAATGCATTTCATTCAGTCTTTTCGTATGTGGATAGCAATGGCAATAAATTTACTGAAGATATAAATTACAACCCTGCTTCATCCTTCCCTATAGATACATCGATTAAACTTAAACGGTTTAAAAAGGACGAATACTACACCCGCAAATATGGCGACTACAATCACTTTTACATTAATGACCCAGCAAGAAAATTCTCAACTTGCAAGGCCGTAACGTTTATAGGGGTAAACTTTAGTTTTATGAAGCTGGTGAATTACCATGATAAAATTAAAGCCAGCATTGTTAGAAATAAATATCTGTCAACGGTAGCAATTAAGATAAATACTAATCCCGGATTAATTGCATATCGTGATGCTTTCTTAAGGGGTAAGCACCTGCTTATAGAAACTAAAGCATCGGGTGCCAGCTACAAATTACTTGACCCTATGTCATGGATTGCTGCCAACGAGTATGACTTGCCTGTAGGAAAAATACCAGCCATCATTCGCTCTTTAGATTGCCCGGGTCTGGAGGGAGTGGGTGTCGTTTTTGTTATTGAAAAATTTTCGAAGCCGGAAAAAGCGGTGTCTGGCTATTGGGTCGCTTTTGACTTTTCTACGCGTAGTGTATTGTTGATAGATTACATAAATTTCAAAAAGGTAGAATTGCAAATAAACAATTTTATGAATGGTTGGGTAGGTTATTGGGAAGCAGGGGCATTAAATGCCGGGGTACTACTCCCGCTGAGTTTTCAGGAGTATCTACGTCTTGAAAGTAAAGGGAAATTTGAACTTACTGAACAATAGTTCCTAATAATGAAAAAGCCGGCACATGGCCGGCTTTTTCTAAAAGATTAAGCTTAAAATTACTTTACTTTTTATCTCCTGCTGGTTCTGCTGCTGCATGGCTGCAACCTGCTGCTCCGCCATTTTTCTGGCAACAAGCCGGTGCTGCTGCGCCCTTGGTGCAAGCTGCTTTCTCGGTATGTCCGCTGCACGCTGCAGGGGCTGTTTTGCCAGAGCATGCTGCTTTGGTTTCGGTAGCTGCAGGGGCGTTGATAGTAGATGGTTTAGAATCTACCTTTACTACCGGTGTTGCCTGTTGAACAGTGCTGGCAGTAGCGGCCTGTTGTGCGTTAACAAAACAAACCATTGCCATAAAACTTAAAATGATGCTTACTTTTTTCATGTCTTCAATGTTTAGATTTTAAAAATATACTACTACTCAACTAATGTGCCTATTACGGTAATACCACCTTTTACTTTTTGCTTAAGGTCAACTTCTATCTTGGTGCCTACCGGTAAAAACAAATCTACCCGCGAACCAAATTTAATAAAACCCAGTTCACCGTTTTGCTGAACTTCATCACCCTCGTTAAGGTACCAGCGTATTTTGCGGGCCAGTTTGCCGGCTATCTGCCGGATAAGGATTTCAGCATCGAGTTCATCATGTTCAATTACCACGGTGTTGCGCTCGTTCTTCTCCGATGATTTTGGGTGCCATGCCACCAGGTATTTACCGGGGTGGTATTTTTGGTACTTAACCAGGCCGCTTATGGGGTTGCGGTTAACGTGCACATTGGCTGGGCTCATAAAAATAGAAACCTGTATGCGCTTATCTTTAAAGTATTCGTTCTCTACTACTTCTTCTATTACCACTACCCGCCCATCGGCCGGGGCTATAATCTGGTTATCGCTGCTAAGGAAATTGCGGGTAGGTATGCGAAAGAAAGAGGCAAAGGCTGCTATAATAACCAACGAAACAGCACCTGTAATGTAGTACACCATTACATTGCGAAAAATGAATGCTACCGCAATGTTCACCAACAAAAGAACGATACCCGAAACCAAAAGGATTTTGTGTCCTTCTTTGTGAATCTTAATCTTTTTCTTCATTATCTGTTTTGAATAAAGGGCGAATGTAAGGTAAAATTAGCGAAACCGCTTAACAGGTAACGGGCAGGTGTCCAATTTATTGGCTCAGGTACTCTACCACCAGCATCAGGTTTTTAACCTGCGTAAACATCCAGAGGGTAAGCGCCACAAAAGGAACTACCAGGAAAAACGAGTCCATGCGGTCTAAAAAGCCCCCGTGGCCCGGCATTATACTGCCCGAATCCTTAATTCCGAGGTTTCTTTTAAGCAGCGACTCTGCAAGGTCGCCATAAGTAGCTGTAACAATAATTACCAATGCCAGTATCACCCATTCTACCGAAGATAACATTTGCAAGTAAGGTATCTTATTGGCAAAGTAATAAGCTACCAAAGTAGTTATGGCGCCCAGTATAGCCCCCTCCCATGTTTTTTTGGGCGATATGCGTTCAAACAACTTACGCTTACCCAGCAAAGAACCCCAGATGTAGCAAAACGAATCGTACATCCATATGGCAAAAAACATAGCCAGTATAAACCAGCTGCCCTGCTTAAAATAGATGTTGGCGGTAAGTATAATAGGTACCAGTATCCAGAATACAGCTACTGTTTTCCAGCCCAGGTTTTCGAAAGGCTTGTCAGATTTTGAATACAGCTCTGCAATAAAAAAGATAAACACGGCCAGCGGCACCAATACATTAAGCGCCAGCGCCGAATCGCGGAAGCGCGTAAGCGCCTGCAGGCCGGCTATCAGCAGGTTATCCAGGTTAGGTATGCCTTCGGCCGGTGGCGAAGCCAGCACAAACGCCATAATGTAAACCACATACAACAAAACAATAGCAAACCATTTGCCCTGAGCAAACGAGCCCGAAGGGGTACTGCGGCGCGGTTGGGTTATGTTGAAATACTCATTTAAACTGCCCAGCAGCATAATGCTCATTAATAAAAGGAAAGTGTATTGATTATACAGCAACGCACTAATGGCCAGGGCCGCAACTACCAGGCCTGAAGAAAGACGGATCAAAAATGTTTTCATGTAGTGTAGGGGTATTATTGTTGAATGGGTGTGTCTGTATTTTCTTCAGCTTCTACAAAGTTGGCAGGCTGTTTCCATTTACTAAACAAAAAAACAAATCCTGTAAAAACAAGAATCCCTATCACTGTAGCATATAAAGGCGTTTCGGCATTAGCTATATCCTCGCTTATAACACCTAAATTAAAAAGATATTTAACCAGCACCGCCAAAAAGTTATTAGTAAAGTGTGCGGCAATGGGCAACCACAGGCTTCCGCTTATATAATACAGGTAACCCAAAAAGCTACCCAGCGCCCATATAGCCAGCACATTGTGTACTTCGAAATGGAAGATGGAGAAAATGAAACCTGTAATGAGTATAGATGCCAGTGGTGTAATACGGGCCTTTAGCATATCGCCCAGCAGCAGCCCGCGAAAGAAAAACTCCTCGCCCACCGCAGGCACCACCGCTACCACAAATGAAACAATCAACAAATGGCCAAAGTCTTTAAAGCTCATCATGGCATTGGTAACTTCTTCGGTATGTTTTTGATAATCGTAAAGAAAATGCAGCGATGAAGGCAGGGGTATCTGCTTATTAATGGTTACCAGAAACTCGATAAAAAACTGGGCAGCAAAGATTGAGGCCACTGCCAGGGCAACCATTTTCAGGCTGGGGTAGGTAGTTAATCGCAAGTGTTTTTTAAACTCCCCCGTTTCCAGCACCGAGAACATCATGGCCGTAAGCATAAAGCCACCCAGTGAACTAAGCCCCTGTATAAAAAGAAAGGCGTTCAGTGAATTGGTATCGGTAAACTTACCCTCTAAAATACTCTGCGTATCGTGTACACCGAATATATGTCCGGCGCAGTACATGGCTATAATAGATACGATGCTGATATTGAAAACAAACATGCTTACCATTAAAGGTATGCGAAGCGCAAGCGGGTAATGCTGAAAAGGAGGCCTCATGTAGTGCCAAACATAAAACTATTTACGAAAGTTCAGCTTGGCAATTATAGCATCCGAAGAGGTATCGGCGTAGGTACCGTAAGCATTTACCAGGGTACCCTTTAACCCGTCCTTAGATTGGATGGCATACAGCACCACTTCATCATCCACATCGGTCTGCCCATCGAAATGATGTGTTTCGGTAATTTCAAAATCATCTGCCGATAACTGCACCCCCGATTGCGAACACTCCAGGCAGTTTTCGCGAAGGTTGAAATCACGATTATAGCCCCTGGCCTTTAAATCGTTAAGTGCATCCAATAAAGTTTCGTATGTGTTCATGTGCTTAATTTTACTTGCGTAAAACTAAACAAGTGAAGCAACAATCAAGGCAAGCACCTCGATTAAAATAAGCACAACAAAAAAATTGCGTGTGTGGTTGTAACCTTTCTCTACCGCTTTTACAGGTTTGGCAATTTCAAACTCGGTAGTGGCTATTATTTCTTGTGTTTCAGTCATAACTACTAAGTTTTAGTTCTTATTAAATAAACGCTATCAGGTATAAAAAATTTTATGCTTTAACAGCACCCTTTGTTAAAGCATAATTTACCAGAATTTAGTTCCGCCTATGCGGTTCAATTCTAATTTTGAGAGTAACAAATTGTATTCCAATTGTATTTTCCCCAATTGGGCATCCTGAAAATTGGTTTGAGCGGTCAGCAACTCAAGGTTAGTAATAACCCCGCCGCGGTAGCGTGTGTTGGCTAAAGATACCGCCTCGTTGGCCTGCTCTACCTGCAACCCGTAATTCTTCAGCTTATTTTCAGTGGCAGCTACATCATTTTTAGCCTGGGCTATATCTTTGTTAAGGTTTAGTTTTTGGGCCTCCAGTGCGTAGGTGTTTGCCTGCAGATTTATCTTCGCAATTTTGGTTTGATAGTTAGGCCGCGCCGATGAAAAAATGGGAATATTTAGCCCCACCCCGGCGTTGTAATTAAACATCAACTTGTTAATGTCGGGCACAAAACCATTGCGGTAACCTGCACTTGCATTAGCTACCAGCGAAGGCAGCCATCCGCGTTTAGCTATTTTAATATCCCAATTGGCCGTCTCCAGTTTATCGTTCAGCACTTTAATGTCGGGGTTATTATCGGCATTCACTGCGTCGGCCTTAAACAAGGCACCATCCGCATCTTTAGCGGTAATGTAATCGTAACCGGTGTTACCGGTTACCATATTCAGCAGGTCGTATTGTTTTTTTAGCTGTGTCTGCAAATCAATCAACCGGTTAAGCGAACTGTTTTTCTTTACCTGCGTGCTTAGCAAATCGAATTTAAGTGCATCGCCGTTTTTAATTTTATCGCCTATCAGCTTTTCGTTAGCCTCCAGCAGACTTATCTGTCCGTTCTGCACATCTATGCTCTTGTTTAAAAACACAATACCGAAGTAAACCTGCGCTACCTGGTAAGCAAGCGTGTTCTTTGCACTCTCCAGGTTATCTTTAGAGGTAGCTATTTCGCTCTTTGCCTTTTTTACAGTGGCGCCGGTGCGGCCAAAATCCCAAATAGGCTGCTGCACCTTTAATCCCAAATCGAAATTATTCTCGGGTATAAACTGAATAACTTTGGTTTCGGTAGCGCTCACAGGAAATGTAATAGAGGGGGTAGGCTTGCCATACCGGTAACTGGCATCGCCGCTTATTACGGGCATATAAGCACCATAGGCCAAATCTCTGCGGGCTTCGCTTAAACCCACATACTCATTCGCTTCTTTCAGCTTGGGGTAATTCTCCATAGCCTTGCTTATAAGCTCGGTTAGCTGCGCCGGGGCCGGCACTGTTTGCGCACCGGCAAAAAGTATAGCACCGGTTAATATGGCTGCTGAAAATATTTTCTTAATCATAACTATGAATTTATCGGCTGTTGTGCCTTTGTCTTAATACTCAATACTAAGTACTCACTACTAATGAGCGCTCTCACTTGCTATCTTCATCTCCTCTGCTGTCATTTTCTTATTTCTCAATCCAAAAATTATTGGGAACACTGCCAGCACCGCCACGGTAGAAAACAAAAAAGCATCGGCATAGGTAAGCAGGTAGGCCTGCTTGCTCACGGTCAGGTCCATTATCTGGTAAGCCTGCTGCTGTGCATTGGCAGTAACGGCCAGCTTTGAACCTACCCCTTGCAACAATGCTGTGTTCCGCTCTATAAAATTGGCCGAGTCGGCAGTTATGTTGGTTAGCAAATCGGTGCGGTGTACGGCAAAGCGGTTAGAGATATAAGTATTCATCAGTGCTATACCAAAGGCACCGCCCAGTTGGCGCATCATATTATTAAGCGCCACACCCTGCGGTATATCGCGCGGTGAGAGGCCCACAACCGCCTGGTTGGTAAGCGTAACAGCCATCATAGATATACCGGCAGTGCGCACCATCAATGGCAAAAAGAAATCGTCCATGCTGGCATTCATGTTGGTTAACCGGTACAGCATCCAGCCGTAAACCATAATCAGTATAAAACCAATAGTGATAAAAATTTTAGGCGAATCGCCTGCCTGTAAACGCTTACCCACAATAGGCATTACAAGTATGGATGCCAGCGCACTGGGCATTAGCGACATACCCACCATAGTTGGCGTGTAACCCAATACGCGCTGCAACAATTGCGGGTATACAAATACCGATGTAAACAACGCGAAGCCCGACACGAAAGTAAGCAACGTAGTAAGCGTAAGGTTAGGGTCTTTAAACAGCCGCACATTCACCACCGGCTCATCTTCGTTCAATTCCCAAATTATAAACCCTATTACCGAAAGCACGGTAATGGCTCCGAAAATCTGTATGCTTCTATCGGCAAACCAATCGTTGGCATCGCCCCGCTCCAATACATATTGCAGGGAACCCACACCTGCTGCTAGCAGCATTATACCAATCCAGTCAATATTTGGTTTGGTAGTGTGATGCACCGAGTCTTCTACAAAGAAATAGGTAAGCGTAACAGCCAAAATACCGAACGGGATATTGATGTTGAATATCAGCGGCCAGGCATAGTGGTCTATTATTATTCCACCTACTACCGGTCCTAAAGTAGGGCCCATTACAATGCCAATACCAAACATGGCCGAAGCCATACCACGCTGTTTTACTTCAAATGAATCGAATAAAATACTCTGCGAAGTAGATAACAACGCACCACCGCCTATACCCTGCACAAAACGCCAGAACACGAGTTCCCACAGGCTGCTGCTACTGCCGCATAGTATAGATGCCAGTGTAAACAGCACAATAGAATACAGGTAGTAGTTTTTTCGGCCGAAGTATTGCGCCAGGAAGCCGGTCATGGGTATTATAATTACATTGGCAATAGCGTATGCCGTAATTACCCAGCTGGCATCTTCGATAGTAGCACCCAGGTTACCGGCTATGTTCAGTAACGCCACGTTTACTATAGACGTGTCTATCAGCTCCATGATGGCCGCCGATATGGTAGTGAATACAATAATTATTTTAGCGAAGCTCTTCATGCTCTGTCTGGCTGTTTAGTAAGCTATAGCAACCTCTACACTCATGCCAGCACGCAGCATACTTTTATACTTATCTAAATCCTCTATTTCAATTTTTACCGGTATACGTTGCGTAACTTTTACAAAGTTACCGGTAGCATTATCGGGCGGCAGCAGGCTGAACTTGGCACCGGTGGCATCGCTAACCGAAACTATTTTGCCTTTCAATGGCTGATCTTTAAAAGCATCCAGTTTCACCTCTACTTCCTGGCCTAACTTCACATGCTCCAGTTGTGTTTCTTTAAAGTTTGCCACTACCCAAAAATCGTTATCATTAATAATGGTAAACAAGGGTGTGCCTGCCTGCACAAACTGTCCCGCATCTATATTGCGGCGGCCTATCTTACCATCCGATGTAGAATATATTTTAGTATAGCTCAGTTTCAGTTTCTGCTGCTCTATGCGCGCTTTCTTCACGGCTATCTGCGCTTCTGCTTTTTTAAGTGTAGAGCTTGTTACGGCAGTGCGAGACTGGGCAACGGCTACATCATTTTTAGTAACCTCATACTGCCGGTTAGCTATATCCAGGTTGGCCTTGCTATCATCAAACTGCTTTTGGGTAATAGCTCCGTCTTTAAACAGGTTTTGGTCGCGCTCAAAATCGTGCTGGGCTTTTTCCTTTCTGGCCTGCACTACATCTAAGTTAGATTTAGCCGATACAACCGATGCGCCTGTATTGGTAATGTTGGCGCGGGCATTTTCTATATCCGTTTCGGCCTGTGCCAGGTCGGCTTCCATTTCTTCCAGTTGCAGGGCCAACTCGCTGTCGTCAATCTCCGCCAGCAAAGAATCCTTTTTTACCGTAGAATAATCTTCTACATGCAGTGTTTTTATATACCCCGCTACGCGCGGAAGAATAGGCACAAAGCGGGCTTCTACCTGCGCATTATCGGTAGTTTCATGGTGCATGGCGTAGTTTATTTTTTTGAAGCCGAAAAAGCCCCCTACTATAATCAGCAGCGCTAACACTACCCGGGTAATAATGGTTTTGGTTGTTTCTTTTGACATGAATTTCTGATTTGACGGTGCAATAGTAAACCAAGTTGACTAAATAGACAATAGGGTTGACTATTTATTTTTAAAATGCTACATTTGCAACGTGAAACGGAGAAAATTAAATTTGGGACGATATGCTGGATAAGAAAACACAGAAGAAGCTGGAGGCACACCTGGCAGCGCGCAGACACAACATTACACGCGGGCTTTACATTGCACACAGGTATGTAAATGAGTGGGCGCTGAAACGCTGGAAAGAAGATGGCTGGGGCGATATACGCCCCGACCACCTGCGGCTTATCAGTATTATAAGTATGGAGCCGCTTAATATTAATGAGCTAAGCAAACGCGCCCGTGTAAGCAAGCAGGCTATGAGCAAAATGGTGGGCGACCTTATCTCCAAAGGTTTTATTGCCTTTGAAACCGACCCTAAAGATTCGCGCTCTAAAATCATCTCCATTACCAAAGAGGGTGTTGATTTTCTCAGCTATTTTGTGGGCTGCGCACAAGTAGTGAAGGCAGATTTTGAAAGCCTGATAGGCGCCAAAAAGACCGAACAACTAATAAGTATACTCGGTGATTTATCGGAGGGTATACTGGAGCGGGAGAAAAAAGGGCTGGAGGGGAAGTAAAGTTACTTAACCGCCGCCAGCGTTCTATCAATCTGCTTACGGTGGCGGTTAAAGTGCATGCCCAGAAACTCTACCATGTGGTGCAGATTCATTTTACCGGCCAGCGCATGTTTCCATAACTGGCTGTTTATTTCCTTATCATTCAGCTTGCTCAGTATGCTGTGCATTTGCTTACGGTTCTCGTTCCACCTCGCTTCCATTTGTGCTTTTGTCTGGTAGCCCGCCTTGGGAGCAACCACCTCGGGTGCCGGGAACTTTATATTGAAGTTGAATACTACTTTTATCAATAGCCAGCGCCACTTCTGTTTAAAGCCCTCAGGCTTTGCGTTGGCTACATCCTGCACTTTCTTTTGCAGATACTTAAGCGAATACTCCTCGGCGGTTAATACATGATCCACCACTTCCGCCACGCTCCAGGCCTGCTCAGATGGTTTTTTGTTCAGCAAATCATCCGGGTATTGTTTCAGTGTATCAAACAAAGCCTTGCGGTTAGCTTCCAGTTGGTTAAATCCTTTTTCTATCTGAGCGTTCATGGGGAGTGAATTTACCGTGAAGTAAAAGGTTCTTTATCTAACAAAGGTTGGGATAGCTTTAAACAGAAATGCCACTTATGAAAAGTGGCATTTCTGTTTTTACATTAGACTTCGGAAGTCTGTCTGACTTTACTTCCTCGAATAATTAGGGCTCTCTTTAGTAATCATTACATCGTGCGGGTGGCTCTCCTGCATACCGGCGTTGGTTATGCGCACAAACTGCGCCTCTTGTAATGCCTTGATATTTTTAGCACCACAGTAACCCATACCAGCACGTAAACCGCCTATAAACTGGTATAGCACCTCAGATACTGCACCTTTAAACGGCACACGGCCTACAATGCCTTCGGGCACCAGTTTCTTTATATCGTCTTCCACATCCTGAAAATAGCGGTCTTTGCTTCCCTCCTGCATGGCTTCTACACTACCCATTCCACGGTACGATTTAAACTTTCGGCCTTCGTAGATGATAGTCTCGCCCGGGCTTTCGTCCGTTCCGGCAAAAATACCACCAGCCATTACCGTATCGGCGCCGGCAGCGATTGCTTTTACAATATCTCCGGTATAGCGTATACCACCATCGGCTATAATAGGAACTCCTGCTTTTTTACCGGCCTTGCTTGCTTCAAAAATGGCTGTTAACTGAGGGACACCTACACCTGCTACAATACGCGTTGTGCATATAGAGCCGGGGCCTACACCCACCTTCACACCATCTACACCGGCATCTATCAGCGCCTTGGCGCCGGCAGCAGTGGCTACATTGCCCCCTACAATTTCTAAATGCTTGAAAGTCTGTTTCGCTTTCTTGATAGATTGTAACACACCACGGCTATGGCCATGGGCGGTATCAATACATATTACATCTACGGCTACATGTGCCAGTGCCTCTATACGCTCCAGCATGTCGCCGGTTACGCCTACAGCGGCGCCACACAGCAAGCGGCCAAACTTATCCTTAGTGCCATTTGGGTGGTTGCGCACTTTCAATATATCTTTATAGGTAATAAGTCCTACCAGTTTACCGGCATTGTCAACCACGGGCAGTTTTTCAATCTTATATTTTTCAAGCGTTTTCTCCGCTTGTTTCATATCGGTTCCCTTAGGGGCGGTAATCAGTTTTTCTACCGTCATTATATCGGTCACCTTGCGCTTGGCATTTTTTTCAAAACGCAAGTCGCGGTTAGTGAGTATACCCACCAGTTTGCCCGCTTTATTTACAATAGGAATACCGCCAATCCGGTTTTCGCTCATTATACGGAGTGCCTGGCCTACCAGTGCATCTTCATCCAGCGTAATAGGGTCTATAATCATTCCGCTATCGGCGCGCTTTACTTTGCGCACCATTTCGGCCTGTTTCTCTATGCTCATGTTTTTGTGCAAAATGCCAATACCGCCTTCGCGCGCAATGGCTATAGCCAGTGCCGATTCGGTCACGGTATCCATAGCAGCCGAGATAAGAGGCACGTTAATACGGATGTTGCGGGTTAGCTGGGTACTGATATCCACCTCGCGCGGGAGCACCTCAGAGTAAGCGGGAACCAGTAAAACATCATCGAAAGTAATTCCCTCAACAGAGAATTTATCAGCGGTAGAATTTTTGCTTGCCATGCGCAAATATGACCAAACCTGCAAGGTTTCCAAAACCTGTTGCATTTTTTTAATCATCTTCGGGCCGCAAAATTGATTTTATGAATAAGAAACTGAGCCTTTTAGCCATTCTGCTGCTGCTTATTTTTATGGTTCCGCTTACCATTTACCTGCTACAGCCCGATAGAATTATAAGCAAGGAGCGGGCAAAGAAGGAACTAAGCTCACCGGCCTCGCACTTTGTAACCTGGCGCAATGCCGAGGTACATTATACCGATGAGGGCAGCGGTATGCCGGTGCTGATGATACATGGCTTTGGGGGGTCTTATACCAACTTTGACAAGTTGGCCAACTTAATGAAGGATAAATACCGTGTAATACGCATAGACCTGCCGGGGTTTGGTTTGTCCGACTTTCCGGAAGTGAAGGAGGGCGAAAATTACCTGCAGGATTACCGCGATTACATCTCCTTTATTCTCGACACCCTGCACATAGACTCGGTATATGTAATAGGCAACAGTATGGGCGGTGCCGCTACCTGGATGACAGCAATAGACCACCCCGAAAAAGTAAAGAAAATTGTATTGCTTGA
Organism: Chitinophagales bacterium; assembly: GCA_035299425.1. Taxonomy (GTDB): domain Bacteria; phylum Bacteroidota; class Bacteroidia; order Chitinophagales; family LD1; genus Bog-950. The sequence goes on from DATGWP010000227.1 coordinate 40,682, forward strand.
CCCGGCCGGTTACGACAGTGAAAAAATAGCAGGCAACCTGGTTATGTTCAAATTCAAATCGGTACGGCAGATGTTTAACAAGGGCATGCCTTTGTTTATGAGCTGGGGCGGAGCACAGCGCTCATACTTTAAAGATAGCCTGCTGGAAGAGGAGAGCGTAATACGCAACAATATGTTTACCAACCGCCAGGGCAATGTAGCACACATGCTAAACCTGGCTACCAGCAACCAGTTTCCCGATGAATCGCTTATTACAAAGGTGCCCTGCCCTACGCTTATTATCTGGGGTGTGCAGGATGAGATTATACCGGTAGCCCACGCCGAGCGTTTTCATAAAGATATTAAAGGCAGTCAACTGGAATTGATAGACCAATGCGGCCATTGCCCTATGATGGAAGAACCGATGAAAACGAAGGAGTTGGTAGAAAGGTTTTTTGTGGCAAATGATACTACAGCGCACCAATAGCATTCTACCAGCGCTTAAATCACTGGCACCCTAATAAGCGAAGTATATCTTTTTGATTGCGGACTGGAAGTCCGCTAACAGCCTTTTACTTAACCAACAGCACCATACCCTTGCGCTCTACCTTTACACCATCGTTGGCGAAGAACTGGATGAGGTAAGCATAAGCACCCAGAGGGGCTTCTTTGCCGTGGTCGGCACCATCCCAACCCACATCGGGGTCGTTGCTTTCAAATACCTTACCACCGTAGCGGTTAAATATTGTCATTACATAGCCCTTTGGCTCACCATAAATAATAGTAGGCTTAAACACGTTGTTTACACCATTAGGTGCAAAGGCATTGGGTATATAAATAATAGGGCGGTGAATAATACACTGCTCGTTGCTCCAGCTTGAAAGAGTTTGCTTATGATTAGCAAGGGGTAAATCGAGGTCGTAAACGGCCTCTATGCGATAACAGAAAATACCACTGGCATCTAAAAACTGCTGCAGCGAGTCGGAGTAACTATTGGTGCCGGGCGCAAATGTGCGAAGAAACTGGTAGGTGCCGGTAATGCTGCGGTACAGGTTGTAGCGCAATACGGTAGCCCCTTCGCTTAACTCAAAGTCGTTCCAGGTAAGGTTGGCTATGTAATAATCAAATAGTTCACCCTGCAGGTTTACAGTGCGCACAATAGATGATTCATATTCGGTCTGGCAGCTATCTACGGCTATAACTTTGTAGTAGTAGTCATTCTTCTCCGGCATTATACCCACCGAATCTTCATACACCTCAAACTGGTTTAAGGGATCGGTAGCTACCAGCTGCTCAATGGGGCGGTATACTGTGCTGTTATCGCTGCGCTGCATTTTGTAAAAAGTAAGCTCAGCCATGGTGTCTATCAGCCAGGTAACCGTTACATGGTTATCCAGGCCCACGGTGGCATTGGTAATGTAGTTGTATTTTGGTGGCTGCACTATGGTGGCCTTCAGGCGCATGTAGTTACTGTTAGATGTAACAGATGTATCGGCCGCGCTTACTGCCTTAATGAAGATTTGAAGTGAATCGCCATCATCGAAAGCGGTATAATTATAAATAAGGTTGGTGGTGTCCACATCGGCCACTTTACTAAAAGCGCTATCATTCCGGCTAACCCAAACCTCGTAGCGTAATACACCCTGGGGCCAGTTAATGTAGCGGTTCCAGCTAAGGTTTACCTGGCTTTGGCAGGCTACAGTGCCGGCAGTGCCATGTATAGTATTGTGTGGAAAAGTGCTGTACGCGCTTATATTCCCACAACTATCGCGGGCAGCTATAGTATAAACCAAGGGGCCCGTAGTAGGGTCGCCCACTATGTCGAGATAAGAGGTGCTATCGTATGCGCAAACGCTATCGAGCACTACGGCCAGGCCATTAGGCAGGTAGTAGTAAATAACATAACACTGGGTTTGCGGCGATGGGCCTTTGCCCCAGTTAAACTCTACGTGCCCGTCGGGTGTTACATTTACATTAACGATGGTGGGCGTGGTAGGATTAAGGTTGTTTACGGTATCTGACTGTAGAACCGTAGCACCAGGGCAGTTGTAACTGGCCTCCATATAAAAATGCCAGGTAGGGCTAATACCCAAATAGCCTGTAAGAACCTGCGAGGTAGCCGACTGGTTGGTAACGGCAACTGCTGTGTAAGGGCCGGCCGCACCTGTAGACGACGTATAAATAGTATACTGCACAAAAGCCCCGCAGGGGTTGGCTGGTGGGTTGGTCCACGATAGGGTAATATCCCCATTCACCTGGTCGTTCTGCACGCATTGCAGGTCGGGAGCCAGTATAACCTGGGAAAAACCTGTTAAGCAAAAGGCCACTACAAAAAATGGAAGAAGAAGGAATTTCAGTTTCACGCTATATATAAATGGCTACAATAATAAAGAGTTATGCCGAAACCCTTTAGTTGCAAGCAAAATAAGAACGTAAAGTGGCCGTTATATTGCTCAATTGCCCAAAAACAATAGCGATGGGTAGCCTACCCATCGCTATTTATATACAGTGTTTTCAGGAATTTAACTTTAACGCTCCGCCACCTTAGGCAGGTCTTTAGCCTCCCGCACCAGTTTGATAAATTCGGCACGATAGCCTTCGGCATCTGCACCCTTGGCGCTTACAGCCAGTTCACGCACTTTATCATAATTGTAATTACCCTTAAACTTAGAGTCGCGGAGCAACATACCAAATGACGCCACTGCTGCGGCAAAGCGGAAGTTATCGGATGTTTTATCTATGGTCTTTACCTCATTTTTTACTGCATATTCCAGCAACTGGCTTTTGCTTTCCTTAGGTTGTTTGTAGCGAATTTTTACAGTAGCCATTTCGTCGCCGGCGGTGGTGGCTGCGTTTGCTTCTGTCTTCTGGTATTTCAACTTGTCGGTTTTAGACATCTCTTTGAACGATGGGTCATTTTCATCGGTAACAATTTCATACAGGGCCGTTACACTTGCACCGGCGCCTATTTCGCCGGCATCTTTCTTATCATCATTAAAATCTTTATCGGCCAGTGCACGATTTTCGTAGCCCAACAGGCGGTATGCTTTAACTTTGGCAGGGTTAAACTCTACCTGTATTTTTACATCCTTGGCTATGGTAAGCAGAGTGCCGCCCATTTGCGTAACCAGGTTCTTTTTGCCTTCGTTAATGTTATCTATATAGGCATAGTTGCCGTTGCCCTTGTCGGCGAGCTTCTCCATTTTAGAGTCTTTGTAATTGCCCATACCAAAACCCAATACTGACAGAAACACCCCCTCTTCACGCTTCTTTTCAATCAGCGCTGTTAAATCAGCATCGCTGCTTACACCCACATTAAAATCGCCATCGGTGCAAAGTATAACGCGGTTATTGCCATCGGGTAAAAAATTGGCCTTCGCTACTTCATAGGCCTGATTGATACCTGCTGCGCCTGCTGTGCTTCCGCCAGATGACAACCTATCAAGCGCATCAATTATTTTATCCTTCTGGCTGCAAGGTGTAGATGGCAATACCAAACCCGAGCTACCGGCATACACTACCAGCGCAATTCTGTCCTCTGGTTTTAACTCTTTTACCAGCATGGTTAGCGATTGTTTTACCAGCGGCAGTTTATCGGGTGACGACATAGAGCCGGATACATCTATCAGGAAAACAAGATTACTGGCCGGTAAAGATGATTTATCCATGCGCAGGCCCTGTATGCCAATTTGCAAAAGCTGGTGCTTGTTGTTCCATGGGCATTCGCCTACCTCGGTTACGGTAGAGAAAGGCGTACCATCGGTAGGGTTGGCATAATCATAAGTAAAGTAATTAATCATTTCCTCTAATCGGATAGACTCTTTGGCCGGCCTTTGGTCTGCTTCAATCTTCTTGCGCATCATACCATAGGATGCCACATCCACATCTATCGAAAATGTAGAGAGCGCCTTTTCTACCGGGCTTAAAAATTCATTTTCTACTATGTGGTCATATTCTTCGGTGTTGCTTATTTCATCTGGCTTTGGTTGTTTAGGCTTAACGTTAGGCTCATCATCTAAATCATATCTGGGAGCAGGGGGAGCGGGAGCCATGTCGTAGGCGGCGTTGTAGTTTGCCTTGCCATAACCACTTCTACCACCCTTGTATTTAGATGATGTGACAGACATTAAATTTGACGACCTCAGAACTTCCATAGAAACAGTTTGCTCAGACATCTTTCTTTCATATTTAGCTCCTGTAACTACAATCATATCCAGGTTTTTGGCAGCTTGCGCCAATTCAATCTTAAGCACTTCGCTTTTACCATCCTTAATTACAATACCTTTCTTTTCAAAATCAGTATACCCTACATACTTTACGACCAAATCATAGGTGCCATCTTTTACATTACTAATACAAAATTTACCGTCTATATCGGTTACTGCACCAGAAACCAGGCTTCCATTCTGATTAAGCATTACATTGGCAGAAACCAAGGCATCGGCAGTACCCTTCTCTGTTACTATTCCACTAACAATGCAAGCATCTTTTGTCTTAAATGCAAGCATGCCAATAAGCATGGCTATAAACAATACTGTAATATTTCCTTTGGTGGTCTTTTTCATAACTAGGTTTTAGGTGATGAAATTGTTGCCTTACAACGTGGCGCATATCAGCATATTGCAAGCATAGTAGAGATGCAGGTAATAAAACATTCCACAAAAAAAGCTTACAAATTGTCAGAGGGAAAGCGCAGAATAGAATTGCTTAAGTAGAGAAACAGCGCTAACGTATTGATGAATAGCAGAGTGGTAAAAAGAAAAAATGCTAAGGGCGAATTTTCGCAGGCAAAAAAATTATTCCATAAACGCACAAAGCCGCAGATTACTCTGCGGCTTTGTAATTACTACCTAATAGCAGGCTATTACCCTACCGTAACTTTATACATTTTATCGTAGTCGAAATACTTATTGGCAAGTTCCAATAACTCTTCGGCAGTTACTACGCGCACCGTTTTCAATAACTCCTGTATATAGCCTACATCCTGCTTATAGATGAGCAGGCCTTTTAGTGTCTCCGAAAACTTCATAGGCCCATCTATACTGCGCAGTATTTTTCCGCTCATATAGTTCTTCACTACCTGCAGTTCATCGGCCGGTATCAGTTCTGTGCGCAATACATTAATCTCATACTTAATTTCGTTCATGGTGGCTTCGCGCACATCTTTGCCCACCTCTGACGAAATCTCAATAAAGCCACCGTGCGGATACGAAGCGAAGGTTGAGTGAATGCCATAAGTGTAGCCCTTCTCTTCACGTATATTGCTCATCAGGCGCGAACCGAAGTAGCCGCCAAACACGGTGTTTAATACCGATAACCTTAGGAAATCGGGATGTGTTTTATTAATGCTCAGGTTACCAATCATAATAGCGCTCTGCACCGAGTCATTCTTTTCGGTATGATGAATTAACTGGTCAGATGACTCAATTTTATGCGCCATACTCATAGTGGCGCGTGCCCCGGTTTTTGGCTTGGTGCCAAAGCTTTCGTTCAGCTTTTTAACCAGACTATCATTATCGAATTTGCCCGATACGATAATGGTAAGTGTATCGGCATCGTAATGCTTTTTGTAAAATGCCTTGAGATCTTCAGTAGTAATATTATCAAAATCAGTAGGCTCAGTTATACGCCCATAAGGATGCTTAGAGCCAAAAAGCGCCGTTACAAACTGGCGGTTAGCTACAAAGTCGTTCTTCTTTAAATCTACCGACAGGCGTTGCTTGCGGTTATTGATAATTGTCTCCAGTTCATTCTGCGGAAAAACCGAATCTTCAAAAATTTCATGCAGCAGGGGCAGTAACTTATCTATATGGCGGGTTAAGCTATACAGTGATGCCCCACCGGTTTCAAACCCGGCTGAGTTATTAAAGTTAGCGCCATAGTAGTCAAACGTATCGGCCAGTTGCTTCGCGGTATGCGTGGAGGTACCTTCGCGCAGCAGGCGGTTGGCAAAATCGGCCACCAGGTTTTTCTCTTCAAACCATTTGCCTGCCTTAAACATCAATTCTACCTTTACCACATCCTGCTCGCCTTCGTTCAGCAGGTAAACATCCACACCGTTATCCAGTGTAACTTTATCTATCTTCGGCAGGGTAAGTTTATCTATTAAATTTATTGCGGGAGCGTGTGCTCTGTTCATGTTATCTTCTTTAATACCGGCCTCATCCCTTTGCCTTCGGCATTTCCCCTCTCCAACAGAGAGGGGAAAACTATATAAGTGAATTTAGTCCCGGTTGCTTTGTGTTACTGTAAAAACTAATGATTACTATAATATTTTATTGTGCTACTTTTTTCTTTTTGAAAAATGCTGGCAGCTGCCTGCTGTAAAGATTCGGATGTAATAGCCATGTACCTGTCTACTTCGCTATTTATGGCGCCGGCATTGCCCAGCATTTCAAAATAGGCCAGGTTCATAGCGCGGTTAAGTATGTTTACCTCACCAAAGGTTACATAGGCCTCTATCTTGTTCTTTACCTTAGTTAGTTCTTCTTCCGATACTTTGGTATTTACAATCTCCTCCAGCACTTCTGTTACTGCTTTATCAGCAGCATCCATAGATACATCTTTTGCCAGGCGGCCCTCTACCATCAATAAACCGGCATCTACCGTTTCGGTGCTGTAGGCGCTAATGCTGCTAAACAGTTTTCTCTCTTTTACCAATTGCTGGTACAGACGCGATGAATCGCCGGTGCTGAGTATATCGCGCAGTAAATCGGACGCATAGAAGTTAGCATCCAAACGCGCGCCCATTTTGTAGGCTTTGTATAATGCATGCACAGGCACATCGGCTTTAATCTCCAGTATGCGCTCTTCCTTCTGCACCGGTTCTTGCGGCAGGTTGCGGATTATCTTCTCCCCTGCCGGTATTTCGCCAAACCACTTTTCGGCCAGTTTTTGCACCGCTCCGGCTTTTACGTTGCCGGCTACTACCATCACCGCATTATTGGGGCGGTAATATTTAAAGTAAAAGTCTTTAGCCGACTGCATTTTAACCTGCTCTATGTGTTGCAGGTTAAGGCCAATTACCGGCCATTTATACGGGTGTACTTTATAGGCCAAGTCGCACATCTTGTGCCATACGTCGCCATAGGGCTGGTTGATATAGTGCTCTTTAAACTCCTCCATTACCACATTCTTCTGCGTGGTCAGGCTTTCCTCTTCAAACGCCAGCGACAGCATACGGTCGCTCTCCAGCCAAAAAGCCGTTTCGAGGTTATTGGCGGGTAGTATATCGTAGTAGTTGGTTATATCGTTGCTGGTAAAGGCATTGTTCTCGCCGCCGGCGTTTTGCAGCGGGGTATCAAACTCCGGTATATTTACCGAGCCCTCGAACATAAAATGCTCGAAAAGATGGGCAAAACCGGTCTGTTTAACATCTTCATCGCGCGAACCAACTTTATACAGAATGTTAACGGCTGCCATGGTGGTGGTAGGGTCCTCGTGCACTATCACCTTAAGGCCGTTCTTCAATACAAACTCTTCAAACTTTATCATGCTCAAATTTAAGGGGGCAAAATTAGCTATTTTGGCTAGAGTGTAGCTGTTAGGGACGCTGGCGCAGATAAAAAAATGTGGATATTGAAGTAAAACCTATACAAGGCATCCTGCCAGCGTTTTTGTTATTAAATATGCTGCTTCTATATTAAACAATGGGCCTTAATCTTTACCATATAACGCCGTGCAAGCAAGATGATAATCCGCTCGATTTTTTATTGGAGAGTGATTTTGCCCAAAACCCCACCTTTTGGCAACGCTATGCTCACCTGCATGCTATTATACCAGACTTTGACTACGATGATTTTAAAATATATGTATATCCCGATGTAGAAACAAAAAATATAGTAATGCAACTCTATGGCCCGAATAGTCCCTTTCTGATTGGCGAGATTGATACACTGAATGCAGAAATAACGCAACTTGCCAGGGATAATGGAATGGCGAACAATCCCTCACTAACATTAAAGAGTATTGATAATCTGCTAACCGAAAAGCATAAAAAAGAGATATCTTATCATACCGTAGCCTATGAAGCAGAAAAGAAAAATGCAACCGCGCTTTATTACGCTGAAAAAGGCTATCAGCGAAAAGGCATGCATCCCTCTTTTTATGAGGAGTTTGAAAACGACCGCATTCATTTTGAATTGGCAGATGTTGTAAAGGCTTTCTCCTATATCCATTCACCTTTACATGGGCAAACAGAAAGACTGCAAAAAAATTTCACTCAAAATTTTATAGACAACTTTATAGAGGGAGAAAGCATATTTCTTACATGTTGGTAATGCCATTGCAATGTGCAAATAGAAACTTACTTTCGTGCTATGACAATCAAAAATATAGGCGTAGCAGGCGCAGGCGCCATGGGCGCGGGGATAGCACAGGTATTTGCACAGAGCGGTTTTGCCGTGGTGCTGTTTGATGTAAACGGGCCGCAGATGGATAAGGCCAAAGCCGATATTGAGAAGAACCTGGAAGGTGCAGTAGCTAAGGGCAAGCTAAGCGAAGCCGATAAAACAGCAGCGCTCGGCCGCATCACTTTTTCGGGTGATGTAAATGCGCTGAAGGGTGACCTGATAATAGAAGCTATAGTAGAGAAGCTGGAGGTGAAGCGCGAGCTATTTGCAAAGCTGGCAGAGATAAACAGTGCGGAAACGATACTGGCTACCAATACATCTTCTATACCCGTAACGCGCATAGCCAAGGGCATAAGCAATCCGCAGCGCGTGGTGGGTATGCACTTTTTTAACCCGGCGCACCTGATGAAACTGGTGGAGGTAATAGTAGGTGCCGAGACGAGTAAAGAGGTGGCTGATGCCATCTTCAAAATCTCGGCTACCATAGGTAAAACTCCTATTATGTGCAGTGACTCGCCGGGCTTTATTACCAACCGTGTAGCCCGCCATTACTACGTAGAGAGCCTGAAAATGCTGGAGGAGAAAGTAGCCAGCACCGAAACCATAGATGCCCTAATGGAGAGCGCCGGATTTAAGATGGGGCCTTTTAAGCTAATGGACCATGTAGGCAACGATATCAACTTTGCCGTTACATCTTCGCTGTTCGAGTCTTTCCACCAGGATGCCAAGTTTCGCCCGAGCCGCATACAGCAGCAAAAGGTAGATGCGGGGCATTTAGGTAAAAAGACAGGGAAGGGATTCTACACTTACAGCTAATAACAATACATAGCCACTCAACCTCATCTGCCCTTCGGGCACCTTCTCCTTTAGGAGAAGGACAATGCCACACACCCCGTCCGGTGCGGAGCCACCGGCCACCCCTCTCGAGAGGGGATAATACAAACAGCCAACCATACTTAAGCAAATGATGGGTAACGTCGCTATATACCTCATGGACTATTTTGGCTTTAATAAAAAAACGGCCCATAGATTTTACAATTACAGTTAGTCGGTTACTTTTGCCACCCTCTGAAACGCAGAAGGTGTAGCTGTTGCTACATCACAAGGATGCCCGGGTGGCGAAATTGGTAGACGCGCTCGTTTCAGGTGCGAGAGCCGCAAGGCATGGGGGTTCGAGTCCCTTCTCGGGCACAATAGCCGGTAGGTCTTCCTATCGGCTATTTCCTTTTTTAACCATTGATTGAAACCGATGGCAGCCTGATAAAAGGAACAGATACATCTATTTTAACGATGGCCCAAAAGTCCGCTTTTTAAAAAAGTGTCCCCCCACTGCTGTTGTATACTGCTGAATAATAATCCTTTAGGAAGACAGGGTGTCCCTGGGGTGAATATTTTTGGTGTCCACCCCCTGTAAGCCATGGCGAGTAATACCATTACCGGTTTTGGTAATCTCATTACCAGTAAATATACCGGTAGGTTGAAACCACCGGCAGCCTGATTACTTTTGCCTCACCCCTCTGCCTTTGGCATCTCCCCTCTCCAAAGATTGTAGAGGGGAGACCCTTCGAATGAAATTTAATCATAAAATTATGGCAAGCCAAGAAGGATGCAATATATTTTACCGGTGGCTGAAACCACCGGCAGCCTGATAAATGGAATAAATTCATCTATTTAATTGCGGACTGGAAGTCCGCCAATGAAGAACCAAAAACCCCTTAAATGCATTTGTTGTTATTTTCACCGGATGCATAGGGCAGATGTAGTCAATTTTATAAGTAAGCTTAGTCCGCGGAAAATAGGCAATGCGGCCAGTGTGCTGTCGTCGTTCTATGTATCTAAGTGGAGCGGCAGGGCGGTGCAGTATGGTGTGCCGTTTAATGTGAGTATAGAGCCTACTACTACCTGCAACCTGGGTTGCCCCGAGTGCCCGAGCGGATTGAAAAACTTCACCCGGCCCACCGGTAACCTTGATTATGATTTTTATAAGCGCACAGTAGATGAAATAGGCGACAAGCTGATTTATCTCTACTTCTATTTTCAGGGTGAGCCGTATATGCACCCTAAGTTTTTAGAGTTGGTGAAGTATGCGGCGCAGAAAAACATTTACACGGTTACGAGTACCAACGCGCATTTTTTAACGGAGCGCAAAGCGCGCGAAACTGTAGAGAGCGGGTTGGACAGGATATTGATTTCGATAGACGGCACTACGCAGGATACTTATGAGCAATACCGCATAGGTGGCAGTTTAGAGAAGGTGATAGAAGGAACTAAAAACCTGGTGAAGGCGCGTAAAGAGCTGAACTCTAAAACACCGCATATTGCTTTCCAGTTTTTGGTGGTAAAGCCTAACGAACACCAGATAGAAGATGTGAAAAAACTGGCGGCAGAAATTGGTGTAGATGAAGTGAAATTAAAAACCGCGCAGGTATATGATTTTGAAAATGGCAATGACCTAATACCTACTATTGACCAGTACGCACGCTATAAAAAACAAAGCAACGGTAAATACAAGATTAAAAATGAATTGCTGAACCACTGCTGGAAACTATGGCACAGTGCCGTAATAACCTGGGATGGTAAAATTGTGCCTTGCTGTTTTGATAAAGATGCGCAGCACCAGCTGGGCGACCTGCATACCAAATCCTTTGGACAGATATGGCAGAGTGAATTATATCAATCATTCCGCTCGCGCATATTGAAGAGCCGTAAGGAGATTGATATCTGTACTAATTGCAGTGAGGGGACGAAGGTGTGGGCGTAGAAGGCTATGCTGATAAAAGTTTATCGATTCATGATAATTAAGCGCAAGTAAATAGGTTTTCCACTTTTTGCTTGACCAAAAAGTGGAGCAAAAACTCAAGCCCTGTATGAAAACCTGCCTAAAATTTCCTCCCCCACGCGCATGAAAAAAAAACTCGGCACACCAGTTAGTCATAATTGGATAATGTGTGTTGGCCTCAAACAGTTTTTTCATCTCTTGCCCAGCTTCGAGGAAATTTTACTCATAACTCTGTTTGATTTTTTAATGAATTCGTGAATCCATTTGCATCTATCTATTTTTATGAAGCAAATGGATTTTACGGCGTTTTCATAAGGGGCGTTGAGAGCAGTAGACGGTATATCAGTAAAAAAAGAAGTTCCACTTTTTGAAAAAGTGGAACTTCTGAAAAGACGCCAGCATGGCGTCTCTACAATAGCGCGAGCATCGCGACTCTACTTAACTAACATCCGTTTCAAGCCAACACCTTCTTCGGTTTTCAGTTGAATGAAATAGATGCCGGTAGAGAATTTCTTGTTGGTGATGAAGAATTCCTGGCGGCCGTATTTGGTTTCGAGCAAGCGGAAGTCAACCACACGGCCAAGGGCATCGGTTACTTTCATTTCGGCAGGGCCGGTTTTGTCGGCTTCAACAGTAAGTGTAAACGAGCCATCGTTAGGGTTAGGATATACAGTCCAGCTTTCATCGCTGAGGCCTGCTATGCCTACGTGGGTATGGTCTATGCAGGCCGTATCGGCACAACCGGCACCGTTGCTTACCACTACGCAATAGAAACCTGTAACCGATGGTGTGTAGAACTGGTTGGTAGCACCGGCTATAGGGCTGCCACCCGGATAACCGTTATACCATTGGTAGCTCATGCCACCTGGCAGGGCCAACAGTGTATTGCCGTTTTGCGAAACCGTAGCCACCGGTGGAGCAAATACGCAGATAGTATCTACACAATCTTTGGTGCCCGGCAGGTTGTTATTGATAATACAAATAACCTGGTGGCAACCCGGAGTAGTGTAAGTAACTGTATGCGGGCCGGGGCCTGATGCCGTAGCCGGCGAACCGTTCTGGAACTGCCAGAAGAAAGTTAAACCGGTTGGGTTGCCGCCATAGCTAAATGTGCTGCTTTGTCCCACGCAGATAGAATCATCAAAATCGAGATGGCAATTAGGCACATCGGTTTTGCGGCAACTTAGGTTAAAGCAAATAGTTGTGTCCTTACATATCTGTGTGCCATTACGCATAATATATGTGATACACAAAATAGTATCGGCTGGGCCGGTAGGGGTATAGAAACCACTGATAATAGCTGTGCTGCCGTTTAATACCAGAGGGTTAGGCCCCAGTATAGTAGTGTTAGGGCTGGTTTGCATCAGCATGGTTCCGCAGCCGTTAATGATGATATTGAAATTAAACTGCACACCGGTGGGGCCTTGTTTACACCATACCGAATCGCTGATGTAATTGAAGTAACAGCAGGTGGTATCTACATGTTCATCGCATGGTGGCAGTATGACACAATCGGTGTCGCTGTAGCAACATATTAATTCGTTGTGCATGGAGTCATGCTCTAAAATATGAGAGCGGAAGCAAAGTGTATCGCCCGGTGTTCCATTGTAAATGGTAGTTGATAATTGTGGCGATGTGCCGCCGGCCGGTATATTTACAAATACCACTGCAGGCGCAAAGGCCACATTGAGGTGCGGTTGCAATATCTCAAGGTTAACCTGGCTTACAGGCATTGCCGACTGATTAGTTACATGATAATACAACACATGGTTTCCGTTTGTATCACAAGCCACGCTATCTATCCAGAAATCGGCGCAGAGGCTATCGCATGGATATAAAGTAAGGTTAAGGTCGCCGGTAGTATCTGTGCAGCCAAAGGCATTGTTTACTATAACCGAGTAACTGCCGCTGGTGCTGGTAGTATAGGTTTGCGCGTTGGCCCCCAAAATGATATTGCCATTTAATAACCACTGATATGTATAGCCCGCACCGTAAGGGCCCACAATAGTATAAGGCGCGCAGGTATCAAAACATCCTTCGTAGAAAGTGCAAAGCTCGGGCAACGGATTGACGGTAACACATAAGGTGGCATTGTTGCTGCAGCCAAAGGTATCGGTGGCCATTACACCATAGCAGCCGTTTTCGGTTACATAAATAGTGTCGGTTACTTCACCGGTGGTCCACTCCAGCGTAACGCTTGGGTCGGGGTGCGAGGCGAAGAGAATAATTGTATCGCCCTGGCAAACCGTAGTAACCGTAAGCGGTGTAATAACCGGTGGCACCGGTGGCTGGTGCACCGTGATAACATAAGGCAACGAAGTATCGCCGCAACCGGTGCTGGTATCGGTAACTATTACCTGGTAAGTAAACACGCCCACACCGGTTAAGGTGCTGTTTACAAATACCGAACTAAAGGTAGAGCCGTTGGCATTAGGATCGTTGCTTATCCAGCTATATGTCCAGTTGGGATTATAGGTTACGCTCAGGTTGGTAAACTCGCCCAAACACAAATCGGCATCGCCGCTATTAATAATAATAGCCGGTGGTGCATTGTTTACTATAATGCGGATAAAGGTTACGTAAGGACAACCACCAGCATCGGTCATAGTTAATGAATAGATACCGGTAGATGTAACGGTGATAGAATCGTTGGTTGAGTTGTTGCTCCAGAGATACGTACAAGTACCGCAGGTGGGGGCTACCAGCAATACATTGGTGCCGGCACAAACAATGGTATCGGGGTAAGCGGTAATGTTGCCACTGAGAGTAGGCGCCGCTACCGGTATGCTTTGTATGGTAGTATCGTAGCAGCCATATATATCGTGCACTATGAGGGTATCGCTGTAAGTGCCCGATGGGGTGTAGGTATGGAAAGGGTTTTGATTGAGCGAGGTGCCGCCATCGCCAAACGCCCATTGCCAGTAATTGATAGATGCAAAAGAGCCATCGGTAAACTGAACCGGTTGCCCCACACAATTTGGCCCGCTGAAAGTGAATGCAGCGGTAGGCTGTATAGGTACTGTTACGGTATCGGTAATAGTATCGGTGCACAGCGAATTGGTAACTACCAATGTAACCGTATAGGTGCCCGGTGAAGCGTATAGGTGGCAAGGGTCTTGTAAGGTTGATGATGTAAGATCGCCAAAGAACCACTGCCAACCGGTGATGTTGTTGCCGGCGGTGTAGGTACTCATATCGGTAAAGCAAACAGAATCGTTAAAACATCCCGTAGCAAAATCGAACTTAGCGGATAGTGGAATTTCTATGTGTGCGGTATCGCTTAGCAGGCACGAGTCGGTCATACTTGCATTGTACACATAACCGGTAAGTGTAACCAGATAGAAACCCGCCTGCGCATAATTGCGCGTGGGGCTTATAGCATTAGAGCCTGAGAAGTCGCCAAAATTCCAGCTAAAGGAAGAAGAGTTGGCGTTAACCGATGTATTGGTAAACTGTATAGGGTTGCAGCTGGTATGCGTAAAGCTGATATTGCCATTAAAGTTACAAGTACCCGGCCCTGAGCCATTGCAGCTATCTACATTTATTACCAGCGTGTTGGATAAAGCGGTGCAGCCATTGCTAACATCGGTAACTGTAACGGCGTAATTGCCGGCCGCGCTAAAGTTTCGGCACTGTGTTGTAGGGCCGCCTACGTTCCAGGCATACGTATAGTTAGGATTGCCCAGCGCACACATGTTTACAATAAACGGCTGGCCTATGCAGTAAGCCAGGTTGTGGAAGGTGCTGATGCTGGCGGTAGGCCCGCTTACATACTGCACATTAATTTGCGAAAGCGCCGTACATGTATTGGCACCGGTTACGGTTACCTGGTATAAACCATCTACAAAAATAGTAGTGGGGTTAGCTACAGATGAGTAACCACCCGGCCCGCTCCACTGATAGGTAGCACCGCCCAACGCCTGCAACTGTGCACTGCCACCAGCACACAGGCTGCTAAGCTGGGTTACCGTAGGTATAGGTGCAGGGTTGATAAGAATAAAAACAGAGCTACTCACATTGACACCACACACATTTACAGCCAATGTAACCGTAACTGTTTGCGGCGCATTGTTGCCCCACTGTATTTGCGACGATGCGCTGGTAGGCGATAAGAATGAGCCGGAGTTGGCGGGATTAACCGACCACTGATAAGTAGTGCCCGGCGGGTATATATTGCTAACCGAGAGGGTATTGGTAGCATTGGCACATACCATTGCCGGTGCATTGATAACCGGTGGCCCTACCGGTGCAGGGTAAACGTTTTGCACAGTAGTGTCTGAATTGCAGAAAGGCGAATTAGGCATTTGCGCATAGGCGCGAACAATAAACGGCGGCGTGTTGCCCCATAGCACAGTAAGGCAATTGCCCACACCGCTCACCGGTGTGCCACCCGTAATAATCCAGTTAACGGTACCGGTAGCCGTAGCACAGTAGTTAACCGAGCTATTGGCACATACAATAGTATCGCCGGTAATAACCGGAGCCACGGGCGCTGCCACTACCCGCACTATTGTATAGGCTGTATCGTTACAACTCTGGTTAGGGTTTACAGGCCATGCCTTTATAGTGTAAAGCCCAGGTGTATTCAGCCAGTTTACGGTGATAGAAGGGGCCGGGCCACCGGGTATTATTACGGGACCGGTAGGAGAAACAGACCATAAGCACACTACCGAGTTAGAAGCAGAGAAGTTAGCCAGTGTATTAGCGCACACTACTGTTTGCCCGAAAATTTCTAACCGCGGGCGCACGCGAATTACAAACTGGGCCGTGCCACCACAACGTAAAAACGAATCGTAGAAAGCTACGGTAAGTGTATCGTTGCAGGGGCCTACAAAATTGCCCCAGCAAATTTCTACTTCGTTGCAGCAAACAGAATCGCTTAGCACACCGCAGGCACCGCTGTTAAGGCTCCAGGTGTAGCCTGCACCACTAAAAGCGGGCAGGGTATATTTTTCGCAATCGCCGGGGCATACTTTATTAGCACCGCTTATTACGGCAGTGGTAGGTACAAGCGGGATATAGGCATAGGTAGTATCGCTGCATAAGCCTACACAGCCGGTAACTACCAAACCGAGTGTACCTATCTGGCCGGGACCCCAGGCTACGTTAACCGATGGCAGGTTGTTAGGCCCGATGATAGTGCCGCCGATGGCAAACCAATTGTAGATACAACCCACACCACCAGCAGTGCTATAGGTAGCTGTATCGAAAGCACATAAGGTAGATGGACAGGTAATAGTTGGGCCGGGCAATGCATCAATATTAATTACACTGGTAAACGTATCGGTGCAGTGGCAATCGTTCATGGCTATAAGCGTGATAGTGTAAGTACCGGCTACCGCATAAGCATGTGTTGGGTTGGTAGCAGTAGAGTTTCCGCCATCGCCAAAATACCATTGGTAAGATGTAGCACCTGTAGAAAGATTAGTAAACAACACCGGCGAGTTGCGGCACGCGTTGGTCTGGTGTGTAAAGTTAGCCGTAGGCAGGTTCACCTTCTCTATACATATAGTAGATGAATCGGTGCAGCCCCATTGGTTGGTTTCGTATACAATTAAATTGCCGATAATGCTGGAGTCCCAGGTTACAGTAACGCTGTTGGTATTGATACCGGTGGCACTCAACGCACCGGTTACTACCCACTGATAAGTGCTGCCGGGATTAAGCTGCGTAGAATATGTAATGGTAGATAGTTTGCAGACCTTCTCGCAGTTGACACGCTCCTGGCCCTGACCGGCAGAACCTGTATGGCCCGTATCGGAAGGGCAGCCGGGGTATGGCACGTGTGTAATTAAAGGAGATGGCTTAGGATGTATAACCACATTAAGCGTATGAAAAGCCGAAGGGCCAAATTGTGTAACCACAATGGTGCCTGTGCCTGCTGCCCCCCACTGTATTACCAGCGAATCGGTGGTTAATATGGTTAGTGGCGTTCCGCCGGTTACGCTCCAGCTATAGCTGGCGCCTGAAATATAGGGAACATAATAAGTTACTTTTTCACCGGCGCAAACAGTATCGGCTCCTGTAACCGCGGCCATAGCAGGTTGTGTTGCAAAAAATAACAGGAATGCTAACAGGGTAAAGGTTTGTTTCATAATGGGGCTTTAGGTTAGCTTAAAGATAGAATGAGTATCTACAAAAAAGAAAAATGCCACCCTCTTTTTGCGGGTGGCAAATTAAATGTAAGTTGAATGATTGGTTTTCTAAAGTAAAATTGCAACTAATGTGTGTGTAAAAAAATATTTATATGGCATTGCAAGAGTGGCGCAATATTAGACAGCATCAATAGTGACCACTATATTTTACAGCGCATCCCCTCCTATTTACCTACTAAAAATCTTTTCACAGCAAATTTGCGTTCGCCATTATGCAGATTTAAAAGATACATGCCGCCTGGTAAATCGGTGACAGACAATTGTATTCTATTAAAGCCTGTTGTAACATTTATTGTTGTTGCGATTACTTTCTGACCCAGCAGGTTTTCTATATCCATATTCATTTTGCCTTCCCTAGTGCTCTCAAATTCTACATTCAGCAAGCCGCTGGTGGGGTTTGGATAAAGCCTGACTACAGGTGCAGCTACTTCTTCGATCTGGTTAGGCACTTCAATAGTGTTCAATACCTCGTTAGTTATAATAGGCGCATTGTAATCGAAATAGATAGCGGCGCGGTTTTGTATCTGCGTGCCGTTGGCCAGGTTAGGGCGCTGCTTTACGTAGAAAGAAACGAAGCCATGACTATTAGGTTCATCGCTGGTGCTATCGGGCAGATAAATGTTATCGAAATAAAAACCCAGATGCTTGTTCTGTAAAAAATCGGGGCGCACATTATGCGATGCAATAATGCGCTCTACACTACCCGGGTTTACATCGCTATCAAGTGTATCTATTATCAAAACATTTTGTGCGTAGAAAGTGCCTGTATTTTGAAAACGGATGGTATAGTGCAGGAACGAGTCTTCGCGGGTAATAAAACCCTGCGCGGTCAATCCTTTAGGCGATACTTTCTTGTCGTTGGGGTCGTAAGAACCCACTACCGGTGTAGAGGTACAGTAATCGTTATTTACAAAGTTCACATCGTTCTGCACCGGTGTAATATGAGCGCAGTTGGTAATATCGGTACCCAGCGCTACAGTAGCGTCGGTATTAAATACAATTTGAAACAAGCTGCCTGCTCCCGGCAGCAGACCGTTGGCAAAGTTTGAGAAAATGATCTTGTGGTTAGCAGGGTCCAGTGTATAGTTAGCCGAGTTTATGCTGGTAGAAACAAATGTTTCATCGCTATCATACTCAAATTCAATTACAGGATTCATAGTTATGTTGCCGCGGTTGCCGTAGTGTACATATACGGTATGGTTAAAGCCCGGCCTTGGCACAGTAAGAAAAGTAGCTTCTGTCCACAAATCGTTGGCGGCACGCACGGTATCGAAAAAATCGTTGTCAACTGAATTTTGACCCGCTGTAAGGCCCATCAGCACTATAGGCCCTACGGGACAATTTTGAAAAGTATGATAAGGCAGTGTATGGTTAAGCGCATAGTTGCCCGGTGGCAGTATGAATGAGTAAGCGCCATTGGCGTCGGTAAAATCGTAATAGCCGGGTATAGCCTGCACATTTATATTAGGAATACCTACATCGCCGGTGGTAAGGGCGCAATCTTTATCCATATCGTTAATTACACGGCCCGATACCTGTGCGGCGCACGATAAGCTTTGGTAACCTATACTAACCGGATAGCTGCTAGCCTGGCAACCGTTGGCATCGGTAGCATAAGCGCGGTACTGAAACCCTGCCGAAAGGCCGGTAGCCGTAGGGCCATTCTGCCCGTTGCTCCATTGGTAAGTTACCGGTTGTGCAGCATTAAATGCCACCACAGTGGCAGAGCCATCGTTGGTAAAAATACAGCTGGCGTTAGTAGGCGCTACATTCAGCGACATGTTAGAGTATTTGTTTACGCAAGCGCCCTTTACAGTAGAGCAGCCGTTGGCATCGGTAACTGTAACATAATAGCCACCGGCTACTACACCGGTAATCTGCTGCGTGGCAAAGCCATTACTCCAGTTAAAAGTATAAGGTGCGGTACCGCCAGCAATATAACTGCTGACGTTCCCGGTAGCAGTGTTGCACAATGCCGGTGATGAATACAAAGTGACACTCACAATGTTTTGATACTGTATGCTTGTATGATAAGCACCGGTGCAGCCGTTGGCATCGGTAACGGTGCAGGTATACATACCCACTGCAAGACCGGTGGCGGTTTGGGTAGTTTGCGCCGGGGTGGTGCTCCACTTATAGGTATATGGGCCGGTAGAACCGGTAACAGTAGCTGTGGCAGAACCGGTAGGCGATGTACAGGACGTGTTGGTGCGCGTGATGTTTACGGTATACGACGGCACATTGTCGATATAAGCACTGGCGGCCACTGTGCAGCCCGAAGTATCGCTTACAGTAACCGAGTAATAACCCTGCGACAACTGGGTAACAGAGCTGGCACTTGTACCATTAGACCATGCATAGCTATAGGGTGGTGTACCCAGCAGAGGGGTTAGTGTTATGGTGCCGCTATCGTTATTGCATTTCTCATTGGTCTTTACCAGGTTAGGTTGTATGGGCGATGTATAGCCTACATACACACTCAGGGCACGCATACAATTATTGGCATCTAACACGGTGCCCTGGTAGCTGCCTACCGAAAGCCCTGTGGCCGTTATTGTAGTTTGCTGTGGTACAGTGTTCCACAGATAAGTATATGGCGGCACGCCGCTTTGCGGTATAATAGTGGCGGTGCCGTTGTTAAGATTGCACAGCTCTGCCGTGCTGGTGCTGGTGGCATTTATTGGCAAATCGTTGGCAATGTTTACTACGCGTGTTACGGCACAGTTAGTGGCATCGTTAATAGTAACCCGATAGGTGCCGCCGAGTAGATTGCCTACCGAGTCGGTAGTTTGTGGTGGCACAGTGCTCCACTGGTAAGTAAACGGAGATACACCACCGCCGGTAATGTGCACGGCGGCACTGCCCAACTGCGGGCAGTGGTGCGGGTGCGAGGTAATATTAAATGCATAAGTAGCGCTATCCATAATAGTAAAAGGAATAGTATCGCCGCCCCACCAATTGGTGTAGTACATGAGTACACAGCCGGATGCATCCCTAACCTGCAAATGATAATTACCGGCTGATAAGTTGTGCAGTGTATCGCCACCAATAGTATGATTCCAAATTATATTAAAGGGAGGTGTGCCGGTTAAACTGTCTATCCATGCAGCACCATTGCCGGCACCGCAAATTTCAGGCGTGGTTCTTACCACGCCACTTACTACCGAACTACCTGCGCCGCCGCCGGTACAGCCGGTAGCTGTATTATTATTGTTATCGGTTACGGTTACACAATAGGTGCCGGGGTAGTTTTGTATAGTTTGTGTGGTGGTGCCGTTTGACCAGGCAAATGAATAAGGGGCGGTTCCGCCAGATACGTTAGCGGTGATATAGCCCATGCTATCCCAATTACAGAAAGGGGTACCGGAAAAATTGAGGGTAATGCCCTGGGCGCGTGTATCGAATCCATATAGAAATAAAATAATTACAACTGCGAGGTTAAATAGTGTTTTCATAGTTAATGTGGTTTGATACTTAGAGCAGGCATCAGGATATTTAGTTGCATACGGCCTATCAAATATTATTATGCATTAGCATGCAACCCTATTTATTTAATTACCATCAGCAGCATTTATTAAAAACAAAAATGCCACCCAGTAAACTGAATGGCATTTTTTATGAATTAGAAACAATAGCTGCTTATACAGTCATTATCTCTTTCTCTTTTACCTCTAAGTGTTTCTCTACTTTGGTAGAAAAATCGTTGGTAATGTTCTGAATATCGGTTTCTGCACTCTTGGCAGCATCTTCAGGCAGGCCATCCTTTAAGAACTTCTTTACTTTCTCGTTCGCATCTTTGCGGATAGTGCGCAAAGAGATACGGCACTTTTCGGCTTCGTTCTTGGTATTTTTTACCAGGTCTTTGCGGCGCTCTTCGGTCATGGCAGGCACGTTCAGTCGGATAATTTTACCGTCGTTCTGTGGTGTAATACCAATGTTAGCTTTCAGAATTGCTTTTTCTATTTCGGCCAATACAGAAGCATCCCATGGCTGAATAGTGATAGAGCGTGCATCGGGTGTGGATATGTTACCTACCTGGTATAGCGGGGTCATAGCGCCGTAGGCGTTTACTTCTATGCCATCCAGCATACCTGCACTGGCGCGGCCTGTGCGTATTTTAGATAATTCAAATTCGAAATGCTCCAACGCCTTACCCATTTGGTTGCGGGTATCGGCTAATAAATTTTTTACGTCCTGGTCGGTCATAATAATTGGTGTTAAGTGTTTATGTTATTGTCGGTTTATTTCTTTGTGTTGTTATCGGTTACAATTGTACCTATTTTTTTGCCATCCAGCACCTTCTTCAGGTTACCCTTTTTGTTTACATCAAATACAATGATAGGCAGGTGGTTTTCCTGGCAAAGGGTAAAGGCCGTTAAGTCCATTACGCTTAGCTTTTTCTTTAAGGCTTCGCCGTAAGTTATTTTGTCGTATTTCTTAGCCTTAGGATTCTTCTCAGGGTCCGAGTCGTAGATGCCGTCTACACGGGTACCTTTAAGTATTACGTTGCATTCAATTTCGGTAGCGCGAAGGGCAGCAGCTGTATCGGTAGTAAAGTAAGGGTTACCTGTGCCGGCACCAAAAATAACCACGCGGCCCTTCTCTAAATGGCGCACAGCGCGGCGTTTAATAAATGGCTCAGCTACTTCTTTCATTTCGATAGCCGATAGCAAACGGGTGTTTACACCTATTTTCTCCAGCCCGCTTTGCAGCGCCATGCTATTGATAACGGTAGCCAGCATTCCCATGTAGTCGCCCTGCACACGGTCTATGCCATTGGCAGTAGCCTGTATGCCGCGGAAGATGTTGCCGCCACCTATTACAATGGCAACCTGCACACCGGCATCGACAGCCTGTTTTATTTCGGCAGCGTATTGCATTACCATATCGGCATCAATACCAAACTGCTTATTGCCCATTAAAGATTCACCGCTTAATTTGAGAAGGATTCGCTTGTAGTTCATAGCGAGCGTGAAAATAACAAACAGACCTTAATTGCATAAAGATGATTTGCAAATAGCTAGTTGGCATTGGCCGATGCTGTTATATTATTAACCCCTAAAGGGTTTAAAACCCTTTAGGGGTTGGCAAAAAGGGTTATATACCCAAAAACAGAAGCTCCACTTTTTGAAAAAGTAGAGCTTCTAAAATTACCACACAGACAGAACTACACCCCGCAGGATGGTGCATAAAACAACCTGCCGTAAGCTACAAACAGCGCGAAGGCCATAATGCCCAGGTTGATTGGCAAACCCGGCCACTCGGCCCTCTTAACGTGAAACAAAGCTGCAATGAGCATGTTTAATGCCAGGCCTAATGCAGCTATACCTGTAAGCACTGGCGCTATACCCGTAAGCCAGGGCAACACCAATCCAAAGGCAATCAGCAATTGCGAAATGCCAATAAACCGAAGTAATGCCAGAGGTATATCCCTTACATAGGGCATTTTCGGGGCCAGTTCGTCTACTGATTTAAATGTTTTCATAAAGCCACTCATTAAAAACATGGCGGCCAATAATCCCTGCACAATCCAAAGCGCTGTATTCATATATTTTATTTTTTTGTTGGCACAAAACTATCTACCTTTGCTATACTTTAGTAACTACTATACTTAAGTATACCGATATACATTTGTATAGCAACAATGAAAACATGGCAACAAAGACAGCAAACACGCATAACCAATCGGCCTGCAAAAGCCACGCATTGCCGGTAAAAGACACTTTGGACGTAATAAGCGGCAAGTGGAAACTGCCTATACTGGGCTCGCTTATGTTTGAGAAAAAGCGGTTTAAAGAACTGGAACGTGAGATAACCAGCATAACGCCGCGCATGCTCAGCAAAGAACTGCGCGAGCTGGAAATGAACCAGCTAATCAGCCGCACCGTGTATGCTACTATACCTGCCACGGTAGAGTATGAGATAACACCTTATGGCTTAACCTTAAGAAAGGTGCTGGAGGCTATGGCTGAGTGGGGCACGCAGCACAGGAAGAGGATAATAGGGAAGAAATAATAAAAGGTTAATCAGATCCAGCACCAAATAAAAAAACACATCTTTTTTGCGTAGTAAATATGGCAAAATGAAAACCCCAATATACTGTATACACCGGCAAACCTCTATCATCAGGATAGCTGTAAATCTCTGTACCTGGGATTATCAATGCCTCTATGTATCGAATGTATGATTGCTGCAATTCTTTTAATTGTATTTCCTCCGCGGGGCTCAATTCCAAACCTGCAACATCGTCGCCTCTATAATCAAATCCATAGTTAATTTCCTCCCAAAAGTCTTCTACAGCCATAGATACTAGCGGCACGTTCTCAGGCGATGAATGGGGATAGGTGATTTTCAACCGGCTTTTTAACTGCTCTACAGTATTACAATTATCAAATACCTTTAAGCCAAACACCACTTCATAATTGTAACCACACATCAATTGTGATAGGCGATGCATCACTATGTCAATGTCTATCTGACCCATATATTATAACAAGTATAACATAAAAAAAAGCGCAACCCTTTCGGATTGCGCTTTTGTATTTATTGCTACGGAAGAGTGCCAATTACTTAGCAGCTCCTCTTTCTACTCTCTTGAATGCAGTTACAGTCAATCCGCTTTCTGCTGCGCCTAATACCTGTTGAACTGTCTTGCTGCCATCTTTTACGAATGGCTGAGTAAGCAGGGTATTTTCTTTAATGAAAGTCTGGCCTGCACCTTCTGCAATTTTTTCCAGGATGTTCTCTGGTTTGCCGGCAGCTACTGCTTTTTCTTTAGCAATTGCTTTTTCTCTTTCAATAGCTTCGGCAGGTACACCGCTGGCATCAACTGCTACCGGGTTCATAGCGGCAATTTGCATTGCTACATCTTTACCTACAGCGGATACAGCATCATTCAATGGCTTGTTTACAGCTACCAATACACCGATTTTGTTACCCATGTGGTTGTAAGCTACTACACCTTCGCCGGTGATAGTTTCGTAAGCAGATACGTTGATAAGCTCGCCGATAGCCGATACTTTCTCCTGCACCTGGGCTTTAACGGTAGAACCGTTCAGCTCAAGGTTTAACAGGTCTTCTAAAGTAGCCGGAGATTTAGCCAAAGCCAGATCAGCTATATCCGTTGCGAATTTTACAAACGATTCGTTTTTGCCAACAAAGTCAGACTCGCAAGAAAGGTATACAGCTACACCTCTTTTGTTGTCATCCGATGTTTTTGCAATTACCACACCTTCGGCGGCTGCACGGCCGGCACGTAGTTCGGCAACCTTAGCGCCTTTTTTGCGCAGAAAATCTATTGCTGCTTGTACATCGCCGTTAGCTTCGGTCAATGCTTTTTTACAATCCATTAAACCTGCACCTGTCAGGTTTCTTAATTCGTTTACTTGTGCTGCTGTTACAGTTGCCATTTTTTATTGATTATTTATTAATGTTTATTGATTATTAAAAACATACTGCTCTTGTTTATTAAACGAAGAAGCCAAGTGTTTTAAACCTGGCTGCCTCGTATATACTTGCCGGTATAGTACCGGCACCGTTGGTATTAATTACGGTTTCTTGGCACCAAAGCCGCCACCAGTTCTTGGCCTGTTGCCGCCACCGCCGCCGCGTGTGTTACCACCGCCGCCGCCAGTGCGCTTTTTAGCCGGAGTACGACCTTTATCGTCTTTCTTCACGCCGCCTTCTTCATCAAGACCACGCAGACGCTCATTTTCTACAAATTCCTCTTCGTAGTCTGCACCGTCTACACCTTCCTGAGAAGCTGAGCGCTCAGCCAAACCTTCTGCAATTGCATCAGCAATGTAGTTGGTAAGAATCATGATAGATTTTGCTGCATCATCGTTGCCAGGTATTGCAAAGTCAACCTTAGTAGGATCGCTGTTGGTATCTACTATACCAATAGTGTTTACGTTAAGGCGCTGAGCTTCTTTCAACGAAATGTTTTCGTGCATGATATCTACCAGGAACAGAGCAGCCGGAACACGGTTCATAGCAGCAACACCGCCAAGTACCTTCTCCATTTTCTCCTTCTCACGGGTAAGTACCAATTTCTCTTTCTTGGTTACGCTTTCCAGAGTACCATCCTCAAGCATTTTCTCGATGCTCTGCATCTTCTTGATTGACTTGCGGATAGTGCTGAAGTTAGTAAGCATACCACCTAACCAACGCTCGGTTACGTATGGCATACCCACGCGCTTAGCAGCTTCTTTCACCACTTCTTTTGCCTGTTTCTTGGTAGCAACAAACAAAATTTTGCGACCGCTTTTTGCTATCGACTTTGCAGCCTGAGCAGCTTCTTCCAGTTTATCTGAAGTGCGGTTAAGGTCTATGATATGGATACCTTTCTTTTCGCCGAAAATGTAAGGCAACATTTTTGGGTTCCATTTTCTTTTCAGGTGACCGAAGTGAACCTGTGCCTCTAGCAATGCTTTATGTTCTAATCTTTCCATTTCTTTTAATTGATTGAGTTCAACAATTGATTAACGCTTACTGAATTGTTCCTGCTTACGAGCCTTGCGAAGACCAGTCTTCTTACGCTCAACTTTGCGGGCATCTCTGCGCAGCAACTTGGCTTTCTTAAGCGGCGGGCGCTTTTCAGGGTTATCAATAATAAGTGCACGGCTAATGGCCAACGAAATTGCTTCGGCCTGGCCTTTGATACCGCCACCAAATACGTTTACAGATATATCGAATTTACCTTCGCTATCGGCAGTCTTTAAAGGCGCTTCCACCTTGTTCTGCAGGTACTCTAACGAAAAGAAGTTCTTGTAGTCTTTACCATTTATGGTGATAACTCCGCTACCAGCCTTGATAAAGGCACGGGCAACAGATGCTTTTCTTCTACCTACTGTTATGTTCTCCATAATTAAAGGGCTTTTGGTTTTTGTGCAGCATGTGGATGCTCGGCACCTTCGTAAACAAATAGTTTGGTAAACAGTTTATCGCCCAGTGAGCTCTTAGGAAGCATACCTTTTACAGCGTGCTCAATAAGTTTGTTTGGGTTTTTATCGATAAGCTCGGCAGGCGTAGCAAAACGCTGACCACCCGGGTGACCAGTGTAACGAACCAAAGGACGGTCAGTCATCTTTTTACCAGTCATACGAACTTTCTTAGAGTTGATAACGATTACGTAATCGCCACAATCCATGTTTGGAGTAAAGGTGGCCTTGTGTTTTCCGCGTAGTACAGAGGCAATTTTGGTAGTCATACGACCCAAAGTTGCGCCATCTGCATCTACAATAAACCACTCGCGCTTCACTTCCTTATCGGAAACTGTGCGGGTGCTATAGCTGCGTGATTGCATGATGAATAATTTTTGTTTTTTGTTTATCCCTGTTTTTCAAGGGAGCGCAAAAGTAAAATCATCCCCTTATTTTGCAAACATTTTAGCACTTATTTTTACAAGCACCTTTGTAAGTGGCTGATAATGAGCATATGGACGGCATAATTTAAAAAGTAGGCAACCCATAAACCCTGCGTTTTCTAACTATTTTTGCCCTAACAATTACCCAATGGCCTTATTTTCAGAAAATATAGTTTATCGAAGCCCGCTTGACCAAGAAACTGCTTTACAGCGTTTGTCTAAGGAAATAAAAAGAAAACGCACTCTACTTGAGCACTTTTCTGAACCGGCACAATATTTTAGAGGAATAGTAAATGGCAATACGTTTCGGCTAACTTACGAAAGCGGCCGTTCTTTCGGGCCAGATATTGAAGGAGAGATTGAGCAGGTAGAAGATGGATGTTTGGCAACTGTAAAAATCAGTTTTCCAGGTTTTCGACTGGGCTTGATCATAATGCTAGTAATAGGGATAATAATGACAATAATCTTAGCTGCGATAGGAGGAATATTGTGGTTCGGGCTATCTGTTATAATTTTAATATTTAATAGTATATCTTATAAATGGGCAAGTTCGCATAGCAAAGCATTATTGGAAAATGTGTTTAAGACTGTCGGGGAAGAACAATAGCACTATTTCCACACTAAATCCTTTTTACCAGTGATTGAAATCACTGGCACCTTGATAAGCGGAATATCTGTTTTAAATGATGGACTGGAAGTCCATAAAACAGCCAAATACAGGGTAGGTCATTAGCGGACTTCTAGTCCACAATTAAAACAGATGTATTTGTTCCTATTATCAATGTGCCGTTGATTTCAATCGACGGCACTTTACCAGTGATTGAAATCACTGGCAGCCTGATAAGCGGAAAATCTATTTTGATGATGGACTAAAGTCCATTAAATATCGGCGGACTTCTAGTCCGCAACTAAACAGATGTATTTGTTCCTTTTATCCGGGTGCCGTTGATTTTAATCAACGGCAAAAGGCATAAGCTAAAAACTTCTAAGCCTGCTGAAAATATTTATTTTTATCCTAATCATACTATCCATTTATGCCAATTTCAAACATATGGGTGCATTTGGTTTTTTCTACTAAGAATCGTGAGCCATTATTAACCGGCAGCATCAGGCGGGAAGTTTTTCAGCATATACACAAGCACGGATTAGAACTTGGGATTGAAATGGATTTTGTAAATGGGTATTACGATCACTGTCATTGCCTGCTGAAGCTACCATCAACGATAAGCATAGCAGAGGTTACCAAACATTTGAAAGGAGAATCATCTCGTTGGATAAATCAGGAGGAACTGGCACCTTCTTATTTTGCATGGCAAGACGATTATTATGCCGAATCTGTAAGCCCCAAAGATGTAGTAGGCATTCGTAATTATATCCGCAATCAGGAAGAACACCACAAGAATATACCACTGGAGAAAGAGATTGAACAGATGGGATACTTTAAGGACTAGATTCTCTTTTACCAGTGATTGAAATCACTGGCAGCCCGATAGAATGCTTTTTACCGGTGGTTGAAACCACCGGCAGCCTGATAAGCGGAAATTTTTTTTGATGATGGACTGGAAGTCCATAAAACAAAAACTAATCAATCTTAATAGTATGGATGGCAGGTTCTTGCTTATTATACTTAACTAAAAAAAGATTTCCTTTTTCTGTAGGAAACTCAATAGTGTCATATCCTGTATAGCTAACGCTATCAACGATATAAACATATTCCATTGCCCAACGCGAGGCAGATAGCAGCTCCACTTTCAACACGGTACCATCTGCAAGGTCGGCATTTTGGTAATTTATCTTTTGGCTTTCAATTACATCAAACCCCAAAAAGCCTTTTTTGGTAACCAACGATACTGTATTAAAGTAGTTGTGCTGACTTTCTTTGTAATCGTTATAACTAAAAACAAGTTCTTTTTTTATACCGTGATAATTGATATCCACCAATAGCTTTCTTTGAGAGCGCGCCCTTTTGGGTCCGGACATGGATGATTGACCAACTATTTTAAATACCTGGGCAGGCTGAGCGATACCTGCAAGGTAATAGTTGATAAACACAAAAAGAAAACATGCTAAAAACCCATAGGATAACAAGGCATATAAAAAGCAAAATATATAGCCATTTGCTTTACTTAATAAGTATGTTCGGGTAAAAGCACCATAGCCCAATACCGCGCTTACAATAGCTACACCAAAAATTATGGACGGCAGTATCCAAATAGGAATAATGGTTTTTCGGAATATCATTATCACGAACAAAACAGAAACCGTACCCACCAAGACACTGAAAGAAAAATAACGATTAAGGGAATGATCAAGTATTTTATATTTCATCAGAGCGAAAATCTATGCGAATAAAGCCGATGCAAATTTACCTCCCCATCCTAAACCCTTCCAGCTTTTCGAAGGCCCAGGTGGCGGCATGGTTGGTAAAGGTGTAAAACACCACTATAGGTATAAAGAAGAACATACCGCGCTTAAAGGAGCTTTCCATTAGCGAGGCTATAGGTGCGTTCTGCACTTTGGTGTTTATAAAGTAGAATACAGCAAAGTATAGCGCGAAAGATACAAAGAAGAAAAGCAGTGCGCTTTGCTTGTCGTGTAAAATAGTTTTGAAGCCAACCTTATAGATAGATACCAGGTTGATGATAAGCAGCAAGAAAAAGAGCACAAACACCAACCCATAAAGCTGTCCGCCGTCTACGGCGCCGTGCTGCCCGCCGAAGAGGAACGATTTTACATAGCCACCCACTACATCCATACGTTCGCTGTTGTAGCCTATGCCCAAATCGAATTTACCAGCCTGTTCAGCACCTATCTTCAATTTAAGATACAGGTTCCAGATAATGAACGGGCCTACTGCAAAGGCAGAATAAATAAGAGGTTTCTTCCAGTCTTTGGTTTGCAGAAAGTAAATGCCCAGTACCAATAATGCTGCGGCAATAAATACAATGGTGTCGCTGCGTATCCATATTACACCGGCCATGCAAAGGGCACCCAGCCAGAAATATTTGTCTTCTCTCCTCTCTAGCCAGGTAATGGTAGCCAGCACAGCACCACTTACATAAGCGGTGGTAGGCAGGTTTCCCAGCGACAAGGCTGCATGAGAAAACAACTCGGGTGTAAGCATTAAAATAAACGTGGCCAGCATAGCAGCTGTAGAGCCTACAAAATTGCGCACTGCGCTGTAAAAGGTTGTAAGCAGCGATACAAAGAATAATGTGGTGATAATCTTCGGCATCTCGGCACCGAAAATGTAGACGTAGGCAAAGCTGCCGTGATAGAGCGGCGGGTATAAACCACCGGCACCCTGCAGGTCGTACTGAAACAGGCTTATTTTAAGTTTGCCCTCCAGCGCCATAATGCGGCCCAGCTTATCAAACGAGCCAATGGTATCGTGCTCGGTAGGCGGCCAGAAAAGACATTTTACCGTGATGCCATAAAACAGGTAGGCTATAAAACAGAAAATGAAAATGGCAGGCAGGTTAATGTTCTTAAGGCCAAACTCGGGTGCCTTTATCTCATCTTTAAGTGTAAGCAGGTTTTTATAGTTCAGGCCAAGGGCAGCAGCTATTACCAGCACGTTAAGCCCTATTAAAATACCCTGCGAATATTGCAGGCCTATTACATCGAGCACAAACAGAAAAAATGTTTCTACCAACATGCCTATTAAAAACGAAAAGCCCACCACTTCGGCCAGCGAATACTTACGGCTTATGGCCAGCATAAGCGATAACCCTAACAGGTAGCATAATATTATTCCTACGGTCAGCATTACGGATTAGTTTGGGTTTGTACCGGTGCCGGTGGGTGGTCAATAGGCAATACAGCCTCGCTTGGGCGCTGGTCTACCGGCACATCATACTTCAATTTATCGTATCCCCTGCCCTGCACTATTAATACATGCGTTACTTTTTTAAGCAACTCAGGGTGCTTTTCATCGGCCCTTCCGGTAGCTACGCACAAGCGCGGATAAATAAAATACTCCATCCACTCAGGGTCGTATACAAAATTCCATTTGCTGGTGTTAGATAGCAGCGAATCGCCGGGCGGCAAAAGTATCACCGCATCTTTAGGCGTAGTTTCGTTCAGGTATTTAATAAGCGGGTACACTCCTACTTTGTAACCCATTTTATCTTCCAGTGTAAGCGGCTTCATCTGGCCGTTTTCTACTTTTTCGTTCAACTCATTAATCTGCTCCAGGTTTTTCTTTACCACATCGTGCGTTACCCAATAGTAGCCACGCGTGTAGCGGCGCAGGGCTTCTTTAAAAGCACCGGTATCGCCTTGTAGTTTCTGAAACTCGGCAGCTATTTCATCCATACGTGCAGGATTGCTGCGGGTTTGTGCCAGTTGCTGGTACTCGCCATATAGCTCCTGCATTTTACCGGGGCCTTCGTTCACTTTATCTACCAGTAGAAACAATATGCCCAACACAGCCACAATAGCCAGGTTGCGCCACAGGTAAGTAAATGCGCCGCCTTCAGATGTAGTATCCGTTTTCTTCCTTTGCGGAGGTACAGGTGGTTTAGGTTGTTGCTTAGCCAATTTTTTAATTACTATTTGCCAATACTAGTTTACAAATCTGAATTTAACAAGCACCCAAAGTGCTTTCAGGCCATCGCGCCAGTTCATTTTTTTGCCTTCTTCAAAACTACGCGGGTAGTAGTGCATAGGCAACTCCTTTATTTTGTAACCCAGTTTAGAAACCTTAGCAGTTACCTCCGGGCAAAATTCAAAGCGGTCGTATTGCAATGGTATACCTTTAAGTATATCTGCGCGGAACACCTTGTAGCAGGTAGCCTCATCGGTAATATTCTGGCCGTACATAATATTTACTACCACGCTCAAAAAGCGGGCACCAAACTTATAGGCAAAATACAGGCTCTCTTCTTTTGGCTGCAAATAGCGTGAGCCATATACCACACTTGCTTCACCGCTTTTAATAGGTGCAGTAAGTGCCACAAAATCATTCGGGTCGGTTTCCAGGTCACCATCCTGTATTGATATTATTTCGCCGGTGGTGTGCGGTATACCTGTTTTAATAGCGCCCGATTTACCTTTATTCTTTTCGTGGTAATACACTTTAATGTTTGGCTGGCCCTCGTATTCTTTCAGAATTTCGCGGGTACCATCGGTAGAGGCATCGTCCACTATCACCAGTTCTTTTTCGATAGGCACGGCCAACACCTTCGCAATTATCTCGCGAATAGTTTTCTTCTCGTTGAACACCGGCATTATTACAGATAGCTTCACAGTATATTATTGTAGGCGGGCAAAACTAAGAGAATATGAAACAAAAAAAAGGAACGCTTACGGGCGTTCCTTTTTAGCAATTGTAAGTTAACGTTATTTAGTCAAAACCACCTTGCGGGTATATACCTCGTTGGCCGATGAAACGATAGCCGTGTAAGTGCCCGAGGCCAATTTGCCCAGCTCGAATTCAATGCGGTTAGCCCCCTTAAATACCTGGTGGGTGCTTTCAAGCACATTCTGGCCTACTATGTTGTAGAAGGTAACCGTTATGTCCTGATCTTTGGTACCTGTAACCACCAGGCTTGTTTTATCCATGGTTGGGTTTGGCACAAAGTCTTTAACACTAAAGGTAGCCTCGCCGTTAATTTTGGCGCTTACTATATCGGTGTATTCAAACTGACCATCGTTATCTACCTGGCGCAGGCGGTAATAGTAAATTACGCCCGGCGCTACGTTCATATCATCAAAGCTGTAGTTATGCTGCACGGTAGAGTTATCGTGCCCGTCTACATAGCCTACCTGTGCCCAGTTCTGGCCATCGGTGCTACGCTCTACTTCAAAACCATCGTTGTTTATTTCAATGGCAGTAGCCCACGTTAAGCGGATGAAAGCATTGTTAATAGCATCTGCCTGTAAGAAAATCATATCTACCGGTAGCGGTTGCGATACCTGCGAACCGTGTAGCCAGAATTCAGAGAACTCGGTAACACTCATCTGCACATAGTGGTGTGTTTGCGCACCGCCGTATATGCCCTGGAAACCGGTACCACTACCCGTGTACTCGCCACGTGTTAACGGACGGTAAGGGGTGGTATTATCTCCATATACCTTATACAAGCCGCTTGGCGAGTTGTTCAGGTAGTTGCCGTCTTCGCTGGTGCCGCTATACTTGGTTACATACATCTGGTTGAATGAATACACATCATCCAGCTCGGTACAGGCATAGTTAGCATTTGGATAACCGGTATTGTTATTCCATGCATCTGCTTTCAGTGTCTGGTAATCCTGGTCGGTAAAGAACAGCATTACATCTACCGCATTGGTAGGTGCCACTGTGGTTGTCATCTTAAAGTGGCGACGCATAGCAGTGTGCTGTGTCCAGGTACAGTTAGTAGCCAGGCCGTTGTTGTAAATAACCGGTGGCGTAGCATCCTTATACACGTCTACAGTTACCAAACCGAGGTTGCTCTGGTTATCGTGTATAGCCAGTATAGCGTTGTTGGTTACTGCATCGCGGAAGGTTACCCACTTATTAAAGTTATTTACCCAGCAGTTAACCGTTACGTTACCGGTGCTGGATGTCATTACCACATCTGTAGGGCGGCCTGTAGGTGCAGTTACACTGCCTGTAGTGTAGCTACAGCCAGCCGCATCGTTTATCACATACGTGCTGCTTGCGCCGGCATTCAGTTCATGTATACCCTGCTCGCTGTTTACAATATTAGTGGTGTAGAAAGCAGCCGGGTAGCTGTATGGTGGCGTACCGCCCACACCGCTTACCAATACATAATACTTATCGCCCAGGGCAAAGTTCATACACTCATCTACCACAACAGTACCGGTAAGTATGTTATTAACCGTAACCGATGCAGTGGCCGAAGGCAACGAAGTACAATTAGACTCGGCCTGGCTTACCACACAGTAGTAATACCTGGTGCCCACCGTAGCCGGCGGCTGGAATGTAGCTGAGTTGGTACCCACCGGCGTTCCACCGCTGTTAGAGTTGGTGGTATTGCTGTACCACTGGTACGAGAAACCGGTACCTGCTCCACCGCTTGCCGTTACGCTTATAGTAGCCGGTGTGCCGCAAACACCTGTTTGTGTAGCCGGTGTAGGGCTGGTAACTGTAGGTATGGCAAACACTTTAAAGTCGGCAAAGGCGCTATAGGTTGCGTTACATCCGTTGCCCGATGCATATACCTTAACCCCTATTGGCGTAGTGCCGGCAGGGGTAGTTGGCCCTGTGGTAATAGAAAGTGTAGTGCCTGTTTGGCCTGAGTAGCTAACCCCCGCAGGTGTGCCATTGGTAAGTATAGTAAGGTCATCGTACTCCCACTCGTATTGCAGCGACGGTGTACCACCGGTAGCAGCCACAGTCATAGTACCCGAACCACCCACACATACATCCAGGTTTACAGGGTCAAGAGTTACGCTTGGCTGGGCCCTTACCGTTACCGATGCAAAATTTGTAGTTGCATTACAGTTGGTACCGCTATTGCCGGTAAATACGCAGTAATAGTAGAATGGCCCGCCTGCCACGCCGGTACCCGCAGGGGCGGCTAATGTAGGGTTGTTGGTTGCCAGCGAGTAAGAAACACCCGCGCCACTGGCCACTGTGCCTGTAGCGCCCGATATAGCTGCAGCGCCGCTGGTAGATGCCGATGTGTTGTAATACCACTGGTATGTATAGTTACCTGTGCCGCCTGTTACAGCTGCATTAAGGGTAACCGTAGCACCGGTACACGCTTCCTGCGTAGAGGTAGGCTGCGTAGTAACCGTAGGCTGTGCCGATATAGTTACCGGCAGGCTTATGGTTTCTGTTTTGCAATCGGTAGAGTGCGTAATTACACAGCTAAGCGTACCGCTGTTGCTGCCCCAGGTTACCGTTACACTGGTAACCGTGGCACCCGATGCGGTAGAAGTAATACTGTTGCCCGAACCGGTTATGCTCCACGCATAGTTAGAAATACGGGCAGGGTCTGCATCAATAGTATATACCTGGCCCGGCGAGGTTGCACAAAGCGAAGTAGTACCATTAATGGTTGCGCCCGAAGGAGTCAAGGCGGTTAAAGCAGGGCTGTTTACCAGCGTTCCGTTATTGCTGTTTAGCGATAAATCGAAAATTTTAGCGGTAGCCGATGGCTCGTTAAATTTGTAATAAGCCTTCAGGTTAGCCCACGCTGGCGAAGCCGTTGCCGATGTAATGTTGCTGTGGCGGTTGGCACTAACCGCAGTAGAATTGGTATTGTAAAATCTGAACTCATCCAGCATACCAACAAAACCTGTGCTTGAAGACACACCATTACCTATGCGCAAATTAGCGGTAGGGTTAAGTGTGACACCGCCGGCGGTAGTAAAGTTACCAATGGAAGTACCATTAGCCCACAGGGCTACAGTAGCTGTAGTACGTACCACTGCAAAATGGGTCCATGTATTTAATGCCGGCGTATAGTTTACTGTATATGCAGTACCATTCATTACCAGGCCAACCTGTGTGGCCGAGTTTTGGCGAAGCAGGATACCCGCTGTAGTTGAGTTTCCGTTTTCGAAGTAAACCGCATTGGCCACAGTAGCCGTAGGGTATGCCCAAAACTCGTAAGTAAAGTTACCGGTACCTACCTGCAGGTCGGTGCTATTGGTTACCTCTACATAGTTAGTTCCGCTAAGGGTAATAGCACCCGGCACCTCTGCATCGTAGCCAAGGGTGTATTGGGCACCGGTATTAAATGTGGTAGCATTTACGGTAAAGCTTATGTTGTTGCCCGAAATGGTTGGCGTAGCAGTTACTGCCGTAAAATCTCCTGTGCTGCCATTGGCGCGGGTTAGCAAACGGTAAGTACCTGTACCCAGCGGTGTACCCAGGTTTAAATCAGAGAAGTTGAAGCTGAGTGTAACGTTGCCTCCATTGGCCGTAGTTTCGGTAGTTTTAATCCACCATACTCTTGATAAACGCTTGCTGCTGGTGTTAGGCGAAGTACCACACGGTGTAAGGTTGGATGTTTCCCAACCGGTGGTAGATGCGGTGCGGCCCAGCATAACATAATCGCCGTTTTCTTTTAAGAAATCGGATGTAGTAGACGACACATACAACCCGCCAGAACGCGTTTGTAAATGCAAGCCGTTTGCCTCGCGGCCAATGCCCGCCACATCATAATCATGGTTTCCGTTAGCTACTAAATCACCCAGATAAATATCGCCGGTAAGAGTAGCCAGGTCGGTAGCCGTGCTAAACTTAGCCTGCAGGTAATTCTCCACTATTTTTTTACGGGCATCATTCAATACGCGGTCATATGTAATTACCTCTGCTATATCTGCATCGGCACATTCCGAAACAGTAGTGTTAGCAGTATTCGACCATCCACCTATAGAAAGCCCGCCCGGCGAAAGATTACCACAGCTGCTCTGGTAGGCAACGTTACCGTTGTTAGTTAAGCGGCTCCAGTAGCGGTTACCATCGCCGCTATGCAACTGCCAGGTAGTTACGTTGCCACCTCCACTGGCTGTACCACACGTGGTACCTACCCAGTTTCCGGCATAGAAACAGTTAACACCCGGTGTAGCATGAAAACCATGTAACCAGTTAACACCACCATTATTATTAGAAGCAATAACTCTGGAAGGAGATGCACCATTTAAACCATTAAAACGCGCCACATGGAAAATTGAATAGGCTGCAGTAGTTACGCCTGAATAAGTAGCAGGATTACTGCTTACCCATTTGCGGCTATCACCGCTGGCAGCCGGCCAGCCGGTAGCCATATAATCCGATGTTACCATTACATCATCGCCGGTAGATGGAGATGCTACGTTCGAGCCGTTTGTTCTTACCACATCAAAACCATTGAGCGCGGCAGTAGCCCTGGCCGGCTCTCTGCCGGTTGCAGCCGTAGCATTAACACCTTTACCCGATTTATCTGTCCATGTGCTGATAGTAGTTCCTACAATAGAAGCCGGGTCTACCCAGAAAGTAAGGTCCGAGTTTCCATCGGTACTTCCTACACCACCGGGGCCATCGGCATATATATTATTTACGCGCAGGGTTACCGGGGTACGTGTAGCGCTTACACAACCGGTTACCGAGTTGTAAGCTTCGGCATATACGGTGGTATTTTGCGAAACAGATGCTGTATACACCTGGCCGGTGCCTAATAAGGTACCTCCGGAGGCAGCACTATACCATCTTACTGTATTAGCATTAGCTACTATTTCTGCCGATGCACTAACCGTATATAAGCCCGCAGTAGGTACCTCCGGTATAGATATTACATCTATACGCATGCTTGGGTGCGAATTGTAGCCTGCAACAGTTAAACGTAAGTAGCGGCCGTGATACTGGCCAAACATATTTACCACCGCGGTTGCACCTACACCTGCCTGCGCATTGCCTGTAAAGGTACCGTTTACGTTGGTAAAGGTTACGCCATCGTAACTGGTAGCCACGGTATAAGAGGTTACATATTGCGTACTTCCGGCATCGCCGCGGCCCTGGGTTACAACACCATTAATTGGCTGTACGGAACCTAAGTCCAAAGTCCATGATTTTCCTACAGCTGCTAAGTCGCCCGCCCATGCGCTGTTAGTAGTAGCCGGGTTAAATAAGCGGCCTGCCCATGGCGGCAATACACTTGAACTGGTGCCGCAGGTGCAGGATGTATTTGCTACACCGGTGGTGTAGCAATGCGATGCAGTAACAGCGCAATCGGCCAGTATATTACTACCCGGCACTACTGCTGCATTGGCTACAGGGCCTAAAGTTACGTTAGCCACAGCCTGAGGGGCTGTCATTACCGGGTTTACAGTTAAACTGGCCGGTGCCGAGAACGGATCGGTACAACCGTTACCATTATCGGTTACTGCTAACCGGTAATAATAGGTACCGGCGGCTGTAACGCCGCTTAC
The DNA here is from genome assembly GCA_035299425.1 of Chitinophagales bacterium. Classification (GTDB taxonomy): domain Bacteria; phylum Bacteroidota; class Bacteroidia; order Chitinophagales; family LD1; genus Bog-950. The sequence goes on from DATGWP010000227.1 coordinate 78,179, forward strand.
GGTTAATGTATTTGTGGTATTGCCACTATATACAGCACCTGCAGGTACGCCCGCAGTTACAGTGCTGTAAGTTCCCGCAATGGAAGTAGCATACTGCCATACTTGTGTTAAGGTAGTGCCGTTGCTGGTAGTGGATGTAAAGCTGGCTGAGCCGCCTGCGCAGTAACTGGCATTAGCCGGTGCGGAAGCAGTAGGCTGGGCACGCACAGCCAGGGTAGTAGGGCCCGAGTACGGGTCGTTACAGTTGCTGCCCGCATCGGTTACCGCATCGCGGTAGTAATAGGTGCCCGCTGCAGTGATACCGCTTACCGTTAAGCTGGTAGTGGTGTTACCCGTGTAGGTAGCGCCTGCCGGGGTGCCGGCAACTACTGCTGTATAAGGGCCGCCAATGGCTGTAGCATACTCCCACTGGTGGGTTACACTTACGCCGTTGGTTACCGTTACCGGCATGGCAAAGCTGCCACCGGTGCATATAGTGCCGTTGGCCGCGGTGCTTACCGTGGTCTGCGGCCTTACCGTAAACGCAGCCGGGGCTGAGAACGGATCGGTACAGCCCGCACCCGCATCGGTTACTGCATTGCGGTAATAATAAGTACCCGCAGCGGTAATACCGCTTACGGTTAAGCTGTTGGTTGTATTGCCGCTATACGTAGCGCCTGCAGGGACGCCCGCTGCTACAGCAGTATAGGTACCGGCCAAAGCCGTAGCGTATTGCCACTGGTAAGTAGGGCTGATACCATTGCTGGCGGTAGCCGTAAGGCTGCCTGAGCCGCCCACGCATATAGTTTGTGGCGAAGGGGCAGTGATAGTAGGTTGTGGTATAACCGCCAGTGAGGCCGGTGCCGAGAACGGATCGGTACAGTTACTGCCCGCATCGCTTACTGCCAACCGGTAATAATAAGTACCGGCGGCCGTAATACCACCCACCGTAAGGCTGTTGGTAGTATTGCCGCTATACGTAGCGCCCGCAGGAGTACCCGGTGCTACCGAGGCATACGTGCCGGCCAATGCCGTAGAGTATTGCCACTGGTAAGTAAGAGTGGTACCATTGCTGGCGGTAGCGCTAAAGTTGGCTGTGCCGCCGCTGGCACACATAGTAGCATTGGATGGCGCTGTAACCGTAGGCTGCACCCGCACGGCAAGCGTGGTAGGGCCCGAGAATGGATCGTTACAGTTGCTGCCCGCATCGGTTACCGCATCGCGG
>DATGWP010000228.1:0-20387 GCA_035299425.1 Chitinophagales bacterium
ATGATGGCAACTCGCAAAAGGCTATGAACATTCTTACCAAAAAAGGGATGAGCAAAGGTGTGTTTGGTAAAGTGTATGCCGGTTACGGCTACCTGACCGATTCGCGCTACTCGGCCGGTGCCAGTGTAAACTACTTTGACGGTGACCGCCGCATTGCCCTGATAGGTATGAGCAACAATGTAAACTCACAGAATTTTGATATGCAGGACCTGTTGGGTGTAACCGGCTCGTCAGGTGGGGGCAGGATGCGGGGTGGCATGGGCGGCAACCGCCCTCGTGGTGGTGGGGGAGGAGGCAACTGGGGTAACAACCCGGCCAGCAATTTTATGGTAGGGCAGCAGGGCGGTATCAGCACTACGCACTCGGCGGGGTTAAACTACTCGGATGTGCTGGGCAAAAAGAACAACCTGAAGCTTACGGGCAGCTACTTTTTTAATTACAGTAAAAACGTAAACCAAACCGACCTCACCCGTCAATATTTTAATGCCGGCGATAGTTCTACCTATTATAAAGAGAGCAATACCTCTAACAGTGTAAACATGAACCACCGCGTTAACCTGCGTATGGAGTATCTGATAGATAGCATGAACAACCTGATATTTACGCCAAAATTCAGCTACCAGCAAAATGAGCAGACCAATACTATTGACGGTACCAACACCATTGCCCAAACTGAATTTTTGAGCCGCACACTGAGCACCTATAAGTCAAAAAGCGCAGGGTATAATGTTTCGGGCGACCTGCTTTACCAGCACAAGTTCCGTAAGTTGTATCGCACGCTTTCGGTGGGTGTGGGTACTACTATTAATAATAAAGACGGCAACAGCTCGCAAATGGCGGTTAACTCATTTGCCGAACAAAGTGACTCAGCAGAGGTTGACCAGCAGGCCACTACCATTGGTACCAGTTATAAAGTAAATGGAAATATAACCTATACAGAGCCTGCGGGTAAATCGGGCATGGTGCAGCTGAGTTACGAACCTACCTACACCTGGAACAAATCGGACAAGCAAACGCTTAACCTGGATACCAACGGTAGCGGCGAGTATAATTTGTTGGATACCGTATTATCTAACAAATACGATAACGAGTATATGACCCAAAAGGCTTCAGCCAGTTACCGGTTGAAGGGAACCGCCTTTAACTTTAACATTGGTGTTAGCGGGCAGTATGCCTTGCTAACCGGCGAGAGTGTGTTTCCGTTAGCTTACCAAACCAGCCGCACTTTTTACAGTGTACTGCCCAACCTTATGTTTAACTATAAGTTTAAGAACAGCAGTAACCTGCGCATTATGTATCGTACCTCTACCAATCCGCCGACTATATCGCAGTTGCAGAGTGTGGTGGATAATACCAACCCTCTTTTGCTTAGCACCGGTAACCCCGAGCTTAAACAAAGTTACAGCCATTTTATGATGGTGCGCTATGGACTTACTAATCCTAAAACGGCGCACTCGTTTTTTGCATTTGCATCGGCAAACTACACCAGCAACTATGTAGGCAACTCTACTTTTATTGCCACCAGCGATACGCTGATTAACGGCCTGGTTACACTTAATGCCGGTTCGCAGCTTACGCGTCCTGTAAACATAGAGGGCCAGCTGAATGTAAACAGCTTTTTAACCTATGGCCTGCCGGTAAAGAAGATCAAAAGCAACATGAACTTTAATGCAGGCTTTACTTACCTGCGCACCCCAAGTCTTATAAATAACGCGCAAAACCTGGCCAGTACATATGGAGTAAACGGCGGTATAACACTTAGCAGCAACATTAACGAGAAGATAGATTTTACCATCAACTATATGGGTACGTATAATATAGTGCAGAACTCGCTGCAAACGGCCAGCAACAACAATTACTACCAGCACAGTGCCGGTGCGCGTTTTAACTGGCAGTTCTGGAAGGGGTTTGTGTTTAATACTAATCTGCAAAATACCCTGTATGCCGGTATAGCACAGGGCTTTAACCAGAACATATTTTTATGGAATGCGGCACTGGGTTATAAGTTCCTGAAAGACCAAAACCTGGATGTGCGGCTGAGTGTAAACGATATACTAAATCAGAATACCGGTATAGCCCGCAATGTTACCGAAACGTATATTGAGGACACCAAGACCAATGTACTGAAGCGTTACCTGATGCTTACTGTAACTTACACTATTAAGTATAACAAGAAGAAGGGGTAGTAGTGTGACTATTGGTTGTTCAATGGTTAACCCCTAAAGGGTTTAAAACCCTTTAGGGGTTAATGGCAAACAGGCCACCTATGATTAACCTATTTTCTGAACTCGCTTAGCTTAAACTTGCGTTTGTATTTAATAGGGATACCGATATTAATACCCATAACCCTGATTTTTACTTTGCCCACAAAGTAGAGGTCTGATTCTTTATCGGCAAAAATGCCCCACAGGGTTTTTATATCGTTTAGTATGGTGCCATCCGGTTTTATTTTTATGCCCAGCGGTATGCGGAACTCGCTGGCTTTTATAACCTCAACATCTGTTTTTTCGCCCAATACACCTATCAGTTTGTCGTCCAGCACTACGTTTATCTCTATATCCTTGATGGTGCATTTTATCTTGTTGGGATTGTTGAACACAGCCTCGGCACCCAGTTTAAAACCATTGGCCTGCAGCCGCTCGTAGTGTATGTTATCTATGCTCTTAAACGTTGGCGCATATATTTTGCACGATGAAAGAAGCACCGGCAGCGCAAATGCCAGCAGAATGAAATAGTGGATTTGTCTTCTCATGTTGTTTACAGGCCGGGTATAGTAAGCGAATCATTTTGCTCAACCGATATTTTGCCGCCGCCAAACATATTGCTAAATGTTATTTCGCCGGTAACACTAACTTCGCCCTTTACTAAACCAACGGCAGAGTCGGGAAATAATTGCTTTAAATCGTTGCGGTTAAAACGTACAGTTACCGGAAAGCTGGTTTCTTTTCTGCCCGGTATGCCCTGCGCTATTTCCATTTTCATAATAGCTATAGAGCGGCCGTTGATGTAGAAGTTTTCGGATATTTCTTTAATGGTAGAAGATAAAAGATTGGGGTTGTAGAAGTGCAGGGTTGAATGAAGTTCATATCCATTGGCACCTATGGGCGTTATGGTAAAGGCATCTTGTTTAGTAAGCGAAACATCGCTGCGGTTAAACAGAAACAACCCCACCAACAATACCCCAACAATTACAAGACCTGCTTTTTTAATATCCATGCGCGCAAAAATATCAGAGTTAGCATAATCGTTCTGTAAATTATGCTAAGGCTTTTTTGTTGCTATATTTTTCGTATTGGCAGTTAGTGCCAAGTGCCAACTGGTTTGTTTTTCACATCCCAATTCAATTTATTAACACTAAGGTTAATGCCGGAGCAATTCAATTATTTTCACTCAAAATACCTGCGTGAAGATAATAGGCATAACAGGCACTTTGGGTGCCGGCAAAGGAACGATTGTAGATTACCTGACAAAGCATCATGGCTTTACACACTTTTCTGTACGTGGCTATTTAAGTAAACTTATAAAGGCTAAAGGAGGGGAGATTAACCGCGATACCCTGGTAGCTACAGCTAATGAACTACGGGCTAAGAATACACCAAGCTTTATTGCCGAGGAATTGTACCGCGAAGCCGCCGAAAGCGGAACGGATTGTATTATAGAGAGTATCCGCACGGTTGGCGAAGTGAATGCCCTGCATGCTAAAGGTAACTTCAACCTGTTTGCAGTAGATGCCGACCAGAAATTACGTTACCAGCGCATAGTAGAGCGTGCATCGGAAACCGATGGTGTAACTTTCGATGTGTTTGCGGCTAACGAGGCCCGCGAGATGAATTCTGATGATCCTAATAAGCAAAATCTGGCAGCTTGTATGAAACTGGCCGATTACAGATTTGTAAACGATGGCAGTTTTGACCATTTGTACCGCGATATTGACGAGGTACTAGCCAAACTTAAATAGTATAAATTTCGTTACCTCTAAATAAATATAACTATGGCAGAACCGGTTGCAGAAAAATACATACGCCCTACATGGGATGAATATTTTATGGAAGTAATGGACGCTATAAGCAAGCGCGCTACCTGTGGCCGTGGCCGCAGCGGTTGTGTTATAGCCCGCGATAACCAGTTGCTGGTTACCGGTTATGTAGGTTCGCCTATTGGCTTGCCGCATTGCGATGATGTGGGCCACCAGATGAAAAAGGTAATACATGAGGATGGCTCGGTAACCGAACACTGTGTGCGCACCGTGCATGCCGAGCAGAATGCCATTTGCCAGGCGGCTAAAAATGGTGTGGCTTTAAACGGGGCTACACTGTATTGCCGCATGACACCTTGCCGTGTGTGCGCTATGCTTATCATCAACTGCGGTATTAAGCGTGTAATTTGCCAGCGTAAGTATCACGCAGGTACGGAGAGCGAAGAAATGTTTAAAGCTGCCGGTGTAACCCTCGAGTTCTTCCATGAGGAGGTGCAGAGCTACGAAAAACATAAATAACAGCACATGCAGCCGCATGAAAGCTAAAAAGAAACAACCTGAAAAAGCCGCTGTAAAGCCTGCGGGCAAACCATATTATATTAAGTGGCTGCCGGTGGTATTGGTGGCTATTACATTCATGGTCTATTTCAATTCATTGCATAATGAATTTCTTAATACCTGGGACGACAACTACTATGTGACCGGAAACAAGGACCTGCAAAGCCTGGAGGCGCTGAAGCCATTTACCGAATACCGGGCCGGCAATTACCACCCGCTTACCATGCTATCGCTGTATGCCGATTATAAGGTTTGGGGCTTATCGGCCAGTGGTTTTCATACCACCAATATGTTGCTGCACCTGCTTAACTCGCTGCTGGTGTTTTGCTTCATCTATCTGCTGGCGGGCAGGCCCTGGGTGGCTTTTATTACAGCTTTGTTGTTTGCCATTCACCCCACGCACGTAGAGTCGGTAGCCTGGATATCGGAGCGCAAAGATGTGCTGTATGCTTTTTTCTACCTGGCAGGGCTATGCACGTATGTGTTGTATATAAAAGATGGACAGCGCAGAGCGCTTTTATATGGGCTTACTTTCCTTTTATTTATTGCCGGGGCTTTATCTAAGGCTATGGCCGTGAGCTTGCCAATTGCTTTTCTAGCTATTGATTATTTTATGGGCAGAAAGATTACTCTAAAAACTATACTAGAGAAACTTCCGTTTTTAGCCCTAGCTTTGGTGTTTGGCTATGTAGCCGTTCTGGCCCAGCAATCTATTAACTCGGTAGGCGCCATTCCCCAATTTAGTTTAATAGAACGCTTTGTTTTTGTGTCGTACTCAGTGGTTATGTATCTGCTAAAGGCAGTAGTGCCTGCCGGGCTTTCGTGCCTGTATCCTTACCCGGCAGCTGTAGGTGCCTTTTATTATTTGGCACCAGTGCTGTTGCTGGCTTTGGCTGGGTTGCTGGTTTACTCTGTGGGCTTTGGCAAAACCGTAATTTTTGGCGCAGCCTTTTTTATTATAACCATAGCTCTTGTATTACAGATAATGCCCGTAGGCGATGCTATAATGGCCGACCGCTACACTTACCTGCCTTACATAGGCTTGTTTTTCATCTTCGCTACCTGGGTAGATAAACAGTTTGTAGGTGCTGTAACAGATAATGAGGTGCTTAGAAGGTTAGCCGCCGGGGCCAGCCTTGTGGCTTTACTGTGTTTTAGTGTGCTTACTATTCAGCGGATAAAAGTATGGCACGATGACCTTTCACTATGGAACGATGCTGTAATGAAGAATAGCCAATCGAGCAAAGCATATTGCAACCGGGGTACTGCTTATTATAACGCGGGCCGATTGCCCGAGGCAACTGAAGATTTTAGCAATGCTATCCGGCTGAAAGGCAATTACCCCGATGCACTCTACAATCGCGGGCTTACATATCTTAACATGAATAAGCTGCCTGAGGCCATAGAAGATTTTACCAATGCCGTGCGCTACAGCCCTGATTATGTAACTGCCTACAGCAACAGGGGAGTAGCTTATGCCAATATGGGCAAGCCCGAGCTGGCTATCGCCGATTTTAGCTCGGCCATCAAAATTGATCCGGCCTTTGCCGATGCGTATAGCAACCGTGGCCTTGTAAATAATATGATGGGCAATTACCAGCAGGCACTTACCGATCTTGAAACTGCCAACCGCCTGGGCCATGCTACAGACCCTGCCCTTTTAAGCGCTATAAGAGATAAGGTTAGCATGAGCAGGTAGCCTGAATCTGCAAAGGCTTGTTTACCTGCATAATTTACGCCGCAAAAAATATTTTGAAGTCACTACAATTTTTTTGTGTCCATTACGACAACACAATCATATAGTAATATTCTTCAACTCCTTTTTAATTCCTGCGCTTTATGTTTACCGGTTCCACCACCAGGCTCAAATTGCTTTTAGCATTTCTAATTGTATCTATCACCACAGCAACGGCGCAGGTAAACCTGCAGAATGTAGAGATAGTGCGCGACAAGTGGGGCGTGCCCCATATATTTGGCAAGACCGATGCCGAAACTACCTATGGCCTGGCATGGGCTACCTGCGAAGATGATTTTAGCACCGTGCAAAAGATGCTGCTGGCCGTAAAGGGCCGGCTGGCCGAAGTGGATGGCAAGGGCGGGGCCATGCTTGATTTTATGTCTTTCATCTCCGGCGCCGAAGATGTGGTAGATACTACTTATGATAAATCGTTCAGCCCGGGGTACAAGAAAATGGTTGAAGCTTATGCGCAGGGGTTGAATGATTATGCCGCAGCTAATGCACAGGAGGTTTTGCGCGGTGGGTTGTTTCCCGTTACCCCTAAAGATATAGTGGCCCAATACGTGCTAACTAATATGTTGCTTACCAGCGTGTATATAGATATTCAGAAAATTTTTCTGGGCACTATTAAAAACTATGAAACCAATTTGCCTTCTGGCTCTAATGCTTTTGCGCTTAATAGTAGCCGAACCAAAGATGGTGAAACCTACCTGGCGGTTAATTCACACCAACCGCTGGAGGGCTTATTTAGCTGGTACGAAGCACACCTGGTAAGCGATGAAGGACTTAATATATTGGGCGGCACGTTCCCTGGCGGTATGAGTATCTTTCACGGTACTAATGAAAATTTGGGTTGGGCCTGTACTCTTAACCATCCCGACCTTAGCGATGTATATAAGCTGCAAATGAACCCCAAGAACCACTTGCAATATTGGTTTGACGACCACTGGGAAACGCTACAGGTGCGCAAAAAAACCGTGAAGGTTAAATTGGGCGCTATCCGTATACCTATCACCAAAACATTTTACTGGAGCAAGTATGGCACTACGCTTAAAAATAAAGATGGTTTCTACTCGGTGCGCTTTCCGGCAAACATGGATATACGCGGCTGCGAAACGCTGTACCATATGAACAAGGCAAAAAGCTTCAGCGAATGGAAGGGGCATATGAGCCAAGTAGCTTTTCCGGGTGTAAACTTTATATATGCCGATAAGGCCGACACAATATTTTATGTAAGCAACGGGCAATTTGCCCACCGCGACCCTGCTTACGATTGGCGCAAAGTATTACCGGGCAATACCTCTAAAACACTATGGCAAATGCCTTTTTCAAATTTCGAATCTATTCCACAGGTACTTAATCCAAAAAGCGGTTATATATTAAATACCAACAACTCCTGTTTTGATGTAACCGGGCAGGGCGATAACCCCAACCTGCAGGCCTGTAACCCAACTTTTGGTTATGGCACAGAGAAAAACAACCGGAGTATACGCGGCCACTACCTTATAGGCCAGCTGCCCAAATACAGCTACGATGAGTTTAAGAATGTAAAATATGATTGCGCCTTTAACGATAGCTTTTACGATTACGGCCTGGACAATGCCCGTGTAATGTTCAACCTTGATCCTAAAAAATATCCCGATTTAGCCGACGCCCTGAAAGTGATAAACAGCTGGAATAAAGAAACCAATGTAGAAAACAAGGAGGCGGCGCTGGTAATCACGGCCATGTATCACTTTGTAGATATAATAACCGGACGCGGCACACAATACGAAACCAATTACTTTGAAGAAGCAGAATATGTAAAAGCCCTGCGCGCTGCTAAAAAACATTTGCTGAAACATTTTGGCTCTATTACGGTGCCACTGGGTACTGTGCAAAAACATGTGCGTGGAAATGTAGAATTGCCTATTGGCGGCATGCCCGAAGTGCTGGCTGCCACCATTACACAGCCGTATAAAGATGGTATGCGCCGCACATTTGTAGGCGAGTCGTATATACAACTGGTGCGTTATTCAAAAGACGGCCCTAAGATTGAAACCGTGCATGCCTTCGGTGCCTCGGCCAAACCGCAAAGCCCTCACTTTACAGACCAGATGCAGATGTTTGTAGATAAAAAACTAAAACCCATGACCCTTGACCGCCGCGCTATTTATAGCGGTGCGGAGACTATCTACCATCCGCAGCAACCTCATTTAGCCCCTTCTACTGCCAAAGCATCGGCACAATAGGGCTGTCGTTGGTAATTTAAAAGTGGCTATAAAACACCATCGGGCGGCTTTGCAGCCGCCCGACTTATTAGTGGACTAAACCCTTCGGACTAGAAAGGGAAATCTTATTGAACCAGTATCCTGATTCGTTGTGTAGCTGATTTTGTTTTAACCTCGGCTATGTATATGCCGGCAGACTTGTTACTCAAATCAAACTGAGTAAGATGATTGATTGAATCTGGTATAAACAGTACTCGTTTACCATCGGGACTATAAATGGTTACATCGGCATTCTCATTGCTGCCCCATTGTATGTTGAATATACCCGAAGAAGGATTAGGATACGCCAGTGCCTTAAGTGGGTTTGTTAACTGTTCAACTTGCAGTGCTAAACCATTTTTGTTGTATACATCTACACCCTGTACATGGTGGCCAATCCACAGGTTGCCTTTGGTATCTATGTTTAGGGCATACACAAAGTTATTGGCAATGGCCGAGTTGTTTATTGTAAGGCTGTCCCACTGGTTGTTTTCATATTTCCATATCCCATGCAGGTTATCGCTTACGTACATCACATTACCGTCAAAAGCTATGTCGCTTACAAACTGGTTGCCCACATGCTCAGGTAGTATCATGGTGCTAAAAGTGCTGCCATCGTATTTAATAACCCCACCGTATACAGTGCCAAACCAGATATTGTGGTTGGCGTCTTCTTCAATTGTTTCTACTACATCATAGTATTGTTGTATGCCCGCTGTAGAATCGTTGTAAAAAGTGACGGTGCCGTTTTCCAGTTTAAAAATGCCATCGTACGAGCAGAACCAAACCAGGTTGCGCGTTTTGTCGCAATGTATATCGCGCATATATTGGGTAAGGCGGTAGTGGTCGCTGTTATCATACACGGTAAAGTTAGCACCATCGTATTTAGCTATGTAGCCGTAGCCGGCCATCCATAGGTTGCCCTGTGCATCGGTATCAAATCGCTTAACTTCGGCGTGGGGCAAAATGCCATTACCCAGCTGGCGCCATCCATTAGCGGTGGAATATTCATACAGGTAGCGGTAAGAGGTACCCACATATAGTTTACCATTGGTTTCCAGCACATCGTTAATGCTCATTGCCGCCACCGAATCTACAGGCATGTTGTGGAAGGTTTGCGTATTCAGGTCAAACTTTTGAAGATTGTTGCCAGCCAGCAGTAGCACATTGCCATCGCTTGTGTTGTGAATGCGCGATACCTGGTTGTCGCTTAATCCGCATCGACGTATATCTGTTTCTATAGTTTGCCCCTGCTGGTTATAATGAAAAAGGGTATTGCCTGTTTCCGTACCTGCACCCCACATCTCTCCGTTTGGCAACGATAAAAAAGCCGTCATCTCATTGTTCCCAAAAGCAATCGTTTGGCAGTAAGCCCCGGCTTTTTCGTGCAGTATATTATCCTGATCGAGCAGGAGCAGGTTGCCGGATGGTTTAAACTGCATATCGCGTGCATAACCTAAGTGCAGGGTGTCGGTTTCGGTAGTGTCGGTGAACTCAGCAAGCTCGCCGTGGTCCGTTGAGAAAAAGAAATGATGATCATCTTCTGCTATTACCCGCGAAAATCCATAGGCAAACACACTGCTGTTAATAGGTTGGGTGCTTAATGTAACCGGGTCGAAAATGAAGGGTTCGTGGTGGCCGCAAAGCAATTTGCCATTAGGCATCAGGTCTATATCCCATGGGGCATTATTTTGAAGGAACAGGGTAAAACTGCCATTCTGATACTTGTAAACTCCCTCAGTAGTAGCCGACCATACAGTTCCATCTGCGGCTATCTTCATTTCGTAAAGCATAGCAGCAGCAGTAGGGAAAGGGATATGCGTCCAGGTGCCGTTGTGCAGCATGGCCAGCCCGTTATCGTAGGTGCCTATCCATATATCCATGGTTTGTGGATGTACCCTTACCCGCTCGATAGTTAGCGATGGTAAGGCATTCTGCGTTTTGTCATAAAATGTTTTTTCTCCGGTAGTGGTGTTGTACATAAGCAGCCCGCCTTTATCGCTTACCCACAGCTCGTTATACCGTTGGGCTATGCAGGTGGCCTGCTGGTAGTTAGAGAAATTTGTCCAGTTGCCCGCCTTGCTGCTTCCGGCCATAGTTATGACTATAAGCAGGGTGGTTATTATTCTGGTAGTTACATATTTCATACACTTCAATTTTGTGACCACAAAGGTGCGCCATACTTTATAGTAATACAAACAAACTTTGCCGTTTAAATTAAAAGTCTGATTTGTTATATTTGAATGCTCGGATTAGTGTTTAATAGTGTACTTATTAGTTAAAACAGGACTTATCGTGCTTCATTGTTAGTTTGATATAAATTAAAAGTCTGTGAAACAGCATTCCGGCGAACTATTTGAACTTATACAGGGTTTAACACTTTCCGAAAAAAGGTACTGCAGCCTCTACCTGCAAAAGCACTCCGGTGCTGGGGCCAACAGGTATGCCAGGTTGTTTGACTTTCTGTGTAAGCAGCAAGTATACGACACCGTACTGGCAAAGGCGTATATGAGTTACCAGAATAAGCCCGGCCATTATGCTGTGCTAAAAAAGCAGTTATTCGAACAACTGCTTGATGCCTTCTATCAGTATGATTTGTTTAGCAATGCCGGCCAGCAACTATTGCGGTGTATCCATCAGTGCCACTTGCTTTTGCAAAAAGGCTTGTTTAAAGCCTGTGAGCGAAGAATTAAAAGTCTGGCACGAACCGCGCAACAAATGAATCATTACGAAGCGCAGTTGCAGTTACAGCAGCTGAAAATGATGATGAAGGCCCGAAACTATTACCGGAATGAAACTGAAGCAGGTTTAAAGCACTGGGCCGACGAAACAGATGCCATAGTGGAGCAACTTAAAACAACTAACCGTTACCGCTACTTAAGCAGCCGGGTGTTTAAAATACAATATGAGTCGGGTGCACGTGGGCGGCAGCAGGCAGAACGAATGGATGAAGTTTTGCAACTGCCTGAGTTTACCAGCCAGGATATGGCCAGCAATGACAGAGCTATGCTTGATTACCTACAGGTTAAATCTTTGTATCACTTCACTGCTTTAGAAACAGAAAAGGCAGTAGATTATAATGCCCGGTTTTTGCAATTGCTGGATGATAACCCGATATTGCTACAACAACATGCCGACCGGTATTTTTCGGTGCTGAACAATTACCTGATAGATTGCCTGGTGCTAAAGCGCTATGATACGTTGGCAACGGGCCTGCAAAAAATGCGTACCCTGCCGCAGGTGCCGGCATTTAGGCGCCTGGCCAACTTTGAAGCCAATGTGTTCAGGCTCGGGTATGTGCTCGAACTAAACTATATGATAGGCTCGGGCAATTATGCCGACGCTTATAAAGCTATACCGGATATAATTGCCGGATTCAACAAATTTGGCGACCGGGTTGTTAAGCACAACCGTATTACCCTGCAATACTTAATGGCTTACGCCTGCTTTATGCTTATGCGCTACGACGAAGCCCTAGGGCACCTGCAATACATTTTGCAGGAAAAGGAAACCGCAGTGGCCGAAAATATACAATTGGCAGCCCGCATGTTGCAGCTCTTGTGCCACTACGAAAAAGGTGATTACCTGCTGCTGGATAGCCTTATCAAATCGGTGCGAAGATACTTAAAAGCGGATAAATCGGCCGATATACAGCGGGCCGTAATATCCTTTATACAGCCAGCTATTCGCGGTGTAGTGCCCGTAACCGCTAAATGGATGTTGTTAAAAAGCAAACTGCAAAAACTGTCAGCCGGCGGGGCCACGGCGGCAGGCATGAGCATGTTTAACTACCTGGAGTGGGTAGGAGGCAAGGTAGGGCCTGGCCAATAATATCTATGTTAAAAGCATGATTTATACCTCGTTAGAGAATTTGTGGATAAGTTACCTGCTAATCTCACGGTTATGCCTTCCTGATTTTCAGGCCACACAAGAAACTCATTGTTTATTATATACCCGGTGCTGTGCAATGTCCGAAACAATACGCGTCTTGTTGGCGTATTAGCCTATAAGTTATTGGGATAAGGAAACCCAATAACCACCAAAAGGAACCGGCATGAAAAAGATTTTACACGGTACCGCATTATTGTTTGTGCTAGCTATGTTGCCTTTTGCAACCCGGGCGGCTATTACAATTTCGGAAACGCACACCAACGTTAATTGCTACGGCGCAAGCACCGCAACTATCGATATTACCCCCTCTGGTGGCACCTTGTTCTATACCTATGTATGGAGCGATGGCGACACTACACAAGACCGCACCGGGCTTAGTGCAGGCAACTACCGGGTAACTGTTACTGATTTTTTAGGGGTAACCGCTTTGGCGGTTATTAATATATCGCAACCTCCGGCTATCAGCGTTACAAAAAATATTACTACCGTTTATTGCGGCGGTGGCAATACCGGCGCTATAGATATTACCGCATCGGGCGGCGCAGGAGGCTATACCTATGCCTGGAGCGATTTTGTATATACCGAAGATCGCGTAAACCTTACGGCGGCCAATTATTTTTTAACCGTTACCGATGCTGACGGATGCAGTGTAATAGACTCGGCAAATGTTACCCAGCCACCGGGTATGGTAATTAATCGCACTATCACTAACGTAACCTGCGGCAGCGGTGCCAACGGAGCTATCAATCTTACTGTTTCGTTCGGTATTCCGGGCTATACCTATGTATGGAATGATGGCCCAACCACCGAAGACCGCACGGCCATAGCTGCCGGTAGTTATTCGGTTACAGTAACCGATGCAAGCGGATGCACAGCAAGTGCAGCGTTTACCGTGGGCCAATCGGGCAGCGGCATGGCCGTTAATACTACTTCTATCCAGCCATCGTGCAATGGCGGTAGCAATGGAACTATCACTGTTACGTCTGTTATTGGTAGTGTGGGTCCATATACTTTCCGCTGGAGCGATGGCCCTACTACCCAAAACAGAACGGGCATAAGTGCAGGCAGTTATACCGTAACAGCCACTTCCAGCACCGGCTGTACGGCTTCGGCTACGGTTAATGTTGGTCAGCCTACGGCTGTTAATGTAACCCTTTCACCTGTTATACTAACCTGCTTTGGAAGCAATAACGGCGCTATTAATACAACACCCTCAGGAGGAACGTCTCCTTATACTTATAACTGGAACGATGGTGCCTTTACTCAGAACCGTACCGGCCTGGCTGCAGGCAATTACCAGGTTACAGTTACGGATTTCAGGGGGTGCACGGTGGTGTCGCTAAGTACTAATGTGCCACAGCCTTTGTTGTTATCGCTTACTACTACACCATCGCCGCAGGCCTGCATAGGCGGGCCTACAGGTTCTATTACCACATCGGTTAACGGAGGCACCGGTACGTATTCATACTGGTGGGGCTCGGGCATTACTACCCCTAACCGTACCAACGTAAACGCCGGTAACTACTCAGTTACAGTTACCGATGGCAATGGCTGTACGGCCAGCGCTACTTCTACCGTGTTGGGCTACACACCAATGGTACTTAGCAGCACACAGATAAATAATGCATGCTATGGCGCTTCGGTAGGTGCTATTAATTTATCGGTAGCCAACGGTTGGACACCTTACACGTATGCCTGGAGCAATGACTCTTTAACCCAGGATATCAATAGCCTGCCAGCCGGTAGCTATACAGTTACGGTAAGCGACAATCATTCTTGTTCTGCCACTTCTACTTTCACTATTACCCAACCTCCTTTTCCAATTACTATCAACTCTACAATTACCGATGTTAGCTGCTATGGCGCCAGCAACGGCTCTATCAGTCTTTCGGTTGCCAATGGCAATGCACCTTATAATTACAATTGGGCAGGTGGTGCCACCGGCTCTGTACGCACGGCCTTATCTGCCGGTAGTTATCCCGTTACAGTTACTGATAACAGTACTTGCTCTGTATCTGCCGTTATGGTTATAAGCGAACCCACCCCGCTTTTGGTTAGCGCAGCAATCGTAAATTCTACCTGCAATGGTGGTAATAATGGCTCTATAACTCTAACCGTTAGCGGTGGTTTTGCTCCATACTCTTATAACTGGGGTGGCGGCGTTGTTACCCAAAACAGAACCGGCCTGGCGCAGGGCAGCTATACCGTTACCGTTACCGATAATCACACCTGTAGTTCATCGCCTACTTACACAGTTGGTCAGCCCACAGCTATTACCATTACACCTTCGGTAACTAACCTTAGCTGTAATGGAGCTACTAGTGGTGCTATAAATATTGCTGTTGCCGGCGGTGCTCCCGGTTATAGCTACGATTGGGGTGGCGGCATTACATCGCAAAACAGGGCCGGCCTTGCAGCGGGTAATTATAACCTTACTGTAACAGACAACGTAGCCTGTTCGGTTAGCACAGTTATTAGCGTAACCGAACCAACAGCTATTGCTTTAACCCCTACGCTTGTAAATGTATCTTGCAATGGAGGCAATGATGGGGGGATAGGTCTAGGTGTTTCGGGAGGTACTGTTCCTTATACTTTTAACTGGGGCGGTGGTGTTGTATCGCAGCACAGGCCATCACTTACGGCAGGTGCCTATGCGGTTACTGTTACCGATAATGCCGGTTGCACGGCTACATACGCGGCTACTATTACGCAGCCCGCCGCGCTTACTGCATCCTCATCTGCCACAGATGTATCTTGCAACGCCGGTGCCAACGGGTCTATTAATCTTACTGTAAACGGAGGTACCATGCCATACACTTATAACTGGGGTGGTGGCGTTGTTTCTCAAAATAGGACCGGCCTTGCGCAAGGTACTTATGTAGTAACTATTACAGATAATCTCGGATGTACGCTTACCAATACAACTACAATTAATCAGCCCGCAGCTATCATTACTTCTTCGGTAGTTACAAATGCTACCTGCAATGGATTTGCCAATGGGGCTGTTGATTTAACTGCTACCGGTGGTACAGGCTCTCTTGCTTATATATGGAGCAACGGTGCCGTTACCCAGGATATCACCAGCATAGCTGCCAATACCTATACCGTAACCGTGACCGATGCAGCCAACTGCACCGTGCAGGCAAGTGCTACTGTTACCGAGTCGGCACAAATAGTGCTGACCACTTCGCAGGTAAATGTTTCTTGCTTTGGCGGAAATAACGGAAGCATTGACCTTACTGTTACCGGTGGCACAGGCGTATATACTTACAACTGGAGCAATGGCGCTGCAGTGCAGGATATCAGCGCATTGGTAGCGCAAAGCTACGCTGTAACAGTTAGCGATAACAACAGCTGCTCATCTACTGCTTCGGTGGCTATTACACAACCGGCAGTTTTCGCAGTGGCCGAAAACCATACAAACATTACATGCAATGGAGGCAACAATGGTACTATCACCCTCACACCATCGGGTGGCACCATGCCTTATACATTCAACTGGGGCAATAATATTACTGCACAGAACCGTACAGGCCTTGCACAGGGCAGCTATGCGGTTACAGCTTCCGATTTTAACGGATGTTCGGCAACGGCTGCGGCAACTTTAACACAGCCTACAGCAATTACATTAGCTACAACCAAAACCGATGTTACCTGCGCCGGTACTGCTACAGGTAATATAGACCTAACCGTAAGCGGAGGTACCGGTAATTACTTATACCAGTGGACTAACGGTGCAGTAACCCAGGACCTTGCCAGTGTGGCAGCAGGTAGCTATACCGTAACTGTAACCGATGCAGCAGGCTGCACTTTATCAACTTCTACCAGTATTACACAACCTACACCTATTACTATCAGTTTTTCGCTGGGTAATGTTACCTGCTATGGTGGGGCCAATGGTTCTATAAATACCGTAACCTCTGGTGGCAACGGCGGATATGTTTACAATTGGAGCAATGGCTTACATACACCCGCCATCAGCGGACTTACTGCGGGCAATTATTCACTGTCGCTAAACGATGCCAGCAACTGCGCCACTACTTTATCTTTCAATGTTACGCAGCCGGCACAAATGCTGCTTACTGAGACGCACACCGGTATTACCTGCAACAGCGCCAATAGCGGCTCTATTAATTTGACAGTTGCGGGCGGTGCTTTTCCATACTCATATGCGTGGAGCAACGGTGTTGCCACGCAGGACCAAAGCGCGCTTGGCGCAGGAGCCTATAGCGTAGTGGTAACCGACCAGGCTAACTGCACCGCCGCCTTAGGGCCTATTACTATTACACAGTTGAACGGGCTGTCGCTTAGCACGGTAGCTACCGATGTAATTTGCAACGGCGCCGGTACTGGTTCTATAGACCTTACAGTAACGGGCGGCAACGGACAAATTACTTACAACTGGAGCAATGGCGCTACCACACAGGATATAGCGGGTGTAGTATCCGGCACTTATCGTGTAACGGTAACTGATGCCAATGCCTGTTCTAATACTACTTCGGCTATTGTTAATCAGTCATCGGGTATCCAGTTTACATTAACCAAAACAGATGCTACCTGCTTTGGCGATGCCAACGGTAATGTTAACGTAGTTATTAACGGCGGCAACAACGGTTATACGTATAACTGGAGCAATGGGGCAACCACACCAACTCTTACCAATGTGGCTGCAGGCAACTATACTGTTACTGTGCGCGACGCGCAAAGCTGTTCGGTTTCTTCATCTGCCACAGTTGGACAGCCGGCACAGATTGCCATTGCGGAAACACATGTAAACGTAAGTTGCAACGGCAACGCTAATGGTAGTATACAAACAACAGTTAGCGGTGGCACCGGCGGTTACACTTACCAGTGGAGCACCTCAGCCACTTCTGCCACAGTTACTAACCTGGCTGCCAACAGCTATTCACTTACGGTTACCGATGCGGCATCGTGCTCTTCATCCACTACTATCAATATTGCACAACCTGCACCGCTAAGCCTGAACGAAACTCACCAACCGTTTGCCTGCAATGGCAGACCAGGGTCTATCGACTTGCAGGTTCAGGGGGGTACTGCGCCGTACAATTATGCGTGGTCTGGCGGCGTATCTTCACAAGACCGTAGTAACCTGCAGGCAGGTACCTATACAGTTACAGTAAACGATGCCAACTCGTGTAACTCCTCTATGGCAGTTACTATCAATCAGCTACAGCCACTCTCTACATCTATTAATAAAACGGATGTTACGTGCCACAATAGCAACAACGGCGCTATTAACCTGACTGTTACCGGTGGCACAGCCCCATATACTTTTAACTGGAATAACGGTGCTACAACCGCCTCGCTTATTAACCTTGCAGCTGCTGCTTACCGTGTTATTGTAATTGATTCAAACAATTGCAATACCTTCGACAGTACTACTATTAACCAGCCTTCAGCCATACAACTAAGCGGAACAACCAATAATGTAAGCTGTTTCGGATTAACCGATGGCTCTGTCAGCGTAACCGTATCGGGGGGCTTTTCTAGTTACACTTATCTTTGGAATACCCAGGCCAATACGGCTAACCTAAGCAACCTTGCCGCAGGCAGTTACACCCTTACCGTTACCGATGGCCACTCTTGTTCTGCCAGCCAAACGTATGTAGTTGGCCAGCCGCAGCAACTTACCATTGCCGCCACGGTTACTCCTGTAGCCTGTGCTGGCCGCACCGATGGCCAGGTACAGATACAGGTAAATGGCGGTGTAGCTCCCTTTACTTACAACTGGGCTAATGCCAGCGGACAAACGCTGTTAACCAACCTGGCTGCCGGCAACTACGATGTTACGGTGGTAGATAACAGCGGCTGTTCTGTAGCCGGTGGTTACATTATTGGTACTATGCCGGCTATGGTAGTTACACCTGTAGTACATAATACATCATGTGCCGAAGTGGATAACGGTAGCATTGACCTTGCCATAACGGGTGGTACCGCTGCCTATGCGTTCGACTGGAGTAATGGTGCCAACACAAATGCCCTTGCTAATCTTGCTCAGGGCGCTTATGCGGTTACTGTTACCGATGCCCGCAATTGTTCGGTAGCTGCAGGTTACAATATTACTTACGATTATGCTTTAACCGTAGATGCTACGCAGTCAACCACTATTAATTTAGGTGAGGCTATTCAGTTAAACGCAGTAACCAATGTTAACCACGGCAATATGTATACATGGTCACCTGCCAATACCCTTAGTTGCGGTAACTGTGCTTCACCAGAGGCTTCACCAACAGCCAATACATTCTATACTGTAAATGTGGTAGATGCCAATGGCTGCCGTGCGCTCGATACCTTAACCATTTCTGTAAATTCAATTACTGATATCTTTATCCCCAATGCGTTTAGCCCTAACGGTGATGGTAACAACGATGCGTTCCAGCTGTTTGGCGATATAAGCAGCATTGCCTACCTTGATGTTCGGGTATTTAACCGCTGGGGCGAAATGGTGTTCGAATCGAGCAAGCATAACTTTACCTGGGACGGTACCTATAAAGGCGAAGTAGTGCCGCAGGGAGTTTACATCTACACAGCTAAAATTGCATTCATTAATGGTTACGTGCGCAACGATATGAAGGGCTCGCTAACCGTAATACGATAAGCAGTAAGATTTTTTCATGTCCTTTTCCTTCTCAAAAGCGGTTCCTCTGGGGCCGCTTTTTGAGTTTATGGCACACTGTTAAGTTTTCTTTTACTTTGGCTATGTAATGAGTAATCTGAAAACAGGTGTTATTGCCTTGCTGTATGTATTGCTGGCGGCCAATTCTGTGCATGCCCAAAACTTCAACCGGCCTGTGCCCCCTCTCATTGCGCCTTACGAGTTTCGTAAATATGACAGTGCCTGCTACGGCTATTTTCTAACCGCACCGGTTAAAGTAAAGCCCACACGGGTGAGCGATGGCAGCATAGTGCAGCCTGAAATGATATTGGATCCCAATGGCTATGTGGTTTGGTACGAAGCCAAGCCACCGGTGGTAGTCAACTCCGATTTTAATTACTTTCCGCAGGCAGGTGTTTTTGTTTATTGCGCCGTGGTAGATACATCGCGCTATGTCAGGTATTTGCTCGATTCTACCTTTAATATAATTGATTCGGTAGATAACCTGAATGGCGTAAAACCGGATGCGCACGATTTTGCAATTTTACCCAATGGCAATTACCTGGTAGCCGGCAGATTAGATTCAATAGCGGATTTAAGCCGCGATACATTCAACGGTAAACCCGGTGGTGCCCATACCCGGTTGATGGGTTTTGTATTGCAGGAGATTGATAAACAGCACCGGCTGGTTTGGCAATGGAACAGCAACGATTTTGTAAACCCGGCTTATCAGGTGCGCAGCTACGGCTACAAGCCGCAGTTGTTCGACTATTGCCACGGCAATGCATTTGAGCTATGCAGCGATGGTAATTACTTAATCTCTTTCCGCAACCTGGATGCGGTGTATAAAATTGACCGCACCACCGGGAAAATACTCTGGCAATTAGGCGGTGTGCACAGTGATTTCAAATTTATTAATGATGAAGGTTTCAGCGGCCAGCACGATGTGCGGGAGTTACCCAACGGTAACATTACGCTGTACGATAATGCCAATTCATCGGCGGCCCATCAATCGCGTGGTGTAGAGTACCGGTTAGATACCGTAAACCATACCGCTACTAAGGTTTGGAGTTCTGCCGTAAAGCCAGGTTTATATGCCAGCGGCATGGGCAACCTGCAAACGCTGGCAGGCGGCAACCGCTTAATCAGTTATGGCCAGGTTTATAAGCCTAACCCCGGCATTGATGTAATGAATGATAAGAATGAGTTGTTGGCGCAATTCTTTTTTGCCGATTCATTCATGAGTTATCGCTCATTTTTGTACGATCTCCCTTTTCAGTTTCCAAGGCCTAAGGTATCGGTTTCAAAAACTAAATACGGTGTTGTACTTAAGGCACCAGCCGGTTACAAAAACTACAT
>DATGWP010000229.1:0-23204 GCA_035299425.1 Chitinophagales bacterium
CCCTGTGCCGGCCACACCGGTCATCACCCAATCGGGAAACACCTTAACCAGCAGCGCACCTACCGGCAACCAGTGGTACTTAAATGGCGGTATAATAACAGGAGCTACTGGGCAAAATTATACAGCCACGCAAAACGGAAACTATACAGTAATAGCCAGCGCTAATAATTGTTCATCGGCTTCCTCTAATTCATTATTTGTAACCATTACCGGTTTAAATGATTTAGCAGAAGAAAATATTTCAATTTACCCCAACCCGGCCAGCAGTCAGTTATTTGTAGCAACCGGTAGCTTGCTTGTAACCCAAATAAATATTTATAACGCCGCTGGCAGCCTGGTTAAACAAATAACAGAACCTCAGAGCAAAAGCGTTGACATAAGCGAGCTTGCAGAAGGGGCCTATATTGCAGAGATTAAAACTATCCAGGCAAGCGTAATACGCAGATGGATAAAGATTAATGCCGAAAAGTAGGAAGTCAAGATTGTAATGGTGGAGATAAAGTAGAGATGCTTTGCCACAAATGCACTAATAAAAACCCGGTATGGCGTACTCAGATTCTTTAGTACTAATTACAAGCGATAGCCTCATAATAAAAGACTACTACTTCCCTCTGGTTAATAAGCAAATACCCTTTGCAGATATTGAAGTAGTGCATGTTTTGCGTCCGCAATTATTTAATGGCAAATACAGGCTGTGGGGCATGGCGCTTGGCCAGGTGTGGCTGGCTATGGATTTTGTCCGCTTTAACCGTGATGCCATATTTGTTGTAACCGTAAAAGATAAATGGCTAAAGGCTGGCTTTACAGTAGAGAATAGCGAAGCTGTAGTAAGCGATTTGCAGGCAAATAAGATTAGAGTTGAGATAGAGGGGTAATATCGATTTCGCCTATTAAAAAATACCAGGGTTGACACCTCCACAAGAAGTGGGTTGACACCAAAAAAATTACATGGCTGATTATTAGTTGTTTAAGTAGGTTTTGGGTTGACACATTTTGGGGCTTGTGACAATTTCTTGCAACACGATGAAACCAGAAGCAACTATTCTTTTATCGGTTTCCACTTGCCTTTTGTAAAAAACACATTGCCGTATTTTGGCGAATTGAAAACGTAATAAAACGACCACACCTCGCGGTATAGCGTAGGCTTTTCTTCCATAATATGGTGTGCGGGCGAATCAACATGCAATACGAGCCTGCATTTATAGGCGTCCAGAAAACTGACAGTACCGGTATATGTTTTCACTACCCGTTCCGTATCTGTTACATGAAAATAAAATTCGTTCTGAGGTGTTATTTCAAACCGGTAATGGTTGTACTGCCAATCGGCTTGTTTACCAGGGCACTTGCTGCGGTCAATTACATAGTCACCGTAAATATCTTCCGGCTCTAAAATTTTTTTAGAGGTAAAAAAATCCAGAACAAAGAGAAGGGCCAAAAACACCACCACAAACAACCAGAGATATAAAATTGCTTTAGCAAAAGCTTTTCGCCTGGTAACCAACCACACAATAGCCAGAACCATGGTAAGAAAAAAAACAAAAATTAAACCCAAGACAAAGAAAAGCACGGACGTGTTTTTAGGTTAATACTTTATCCAGTAATAAAACGTCTTTATCCATTCGTTGTTAATGGCAATAAGGCCCTCTTCGCTCTTCCACCACTCCAGTTCTTTAAAGCGCGAGCTGGGGGCCCCGCGTATTATAAGCTCTACACCGGCATCCTTTAGCGGCTTGCGGAAAACATCATTTACCCGGTACGTATGCAGTTTAGACGATACTATGATGATGCGTTTAAGCTTATTCTTTACGCAGTAGTTTACTATAATCTTTGCCTCTTGTTTGGTGCTTGTGCCTTCACGTATTATTTGCACTACCGTGTCAGGTATACCATGGCGCAGCAGGTTTACGCGGGCCATATCGCTTTCCAGCGTATCTATATCAAACACACATAACTCCGGCAAGGGGTTGCCGCCGGTGCATACAATTACCGGCGCCCATCCATCTTCGTAAATGCTGGCGGCCAGGTTACCACGGTCGTATCCCCCACCCGATAGAATAAAAATAGCATCGGCTTTTTGCAGGCTGTCCTCTTCAATTAAAAAAGTAGCACACGAGCGCAGCAACGGTGTGCGGAAAAGATACAACAGCGTACCGGTGAGCAGTAGAAATAAAAAAAGAAAGAGAAGTTTTTTCCGCATTACAGTTTAAAATAAAACGTCGCGTCATTGCGAGGAGGCTCTGCGACGAAGCAATCTCCCGATACTACACCAAAGCGATGCCCCTTATCCTTGTCTTTGCATTTAATTCTCCGCCGTGGCGAAAGTTAAGAGCTTACCTGGCATCCAGCCAACCCGTAATATAGGCCATTACCTGCTTGCGGTCGGCTTCAGGCTCATTATGCAATTCGTGATAAAAGCCGTCCCACAGTTTAGACGTAACCAGGCTTTTGGGCGCATGCTCTACAAACTCCTTAGTGCCTTCCGGCGAGGTAAGTTTATCGGCTGTGCCATGCATAATCAGCAAAGGGGTGCGCAGGCGCGCAGCATTAGCCAGCGCCCATTTACCGGCCTCAAAAAAGCCAAGGAAAGTTCCGGCTGTAATCTTACCGTGGTTGTACTTATCGGCATTGTATTTTTCTACCTCTGCCTTATCGCGCGAAATAGCCGCTGAATCCAGCTCTGCTTTTTCGGTAAAAGCCGGGTATATGTTTACCATCAGCTTAGCCAGCATTACCTTTATAGCAGGCGGTTCAAAACCCAATTTCAACAGCGGACCGGTAGCAATAGCACCGGCAATATTCGGGTTGCGTTTAATCAGGTAGTTAAGCACTATGCCCCCACCCATGCTATGTCCCCACAAAAATTTTTTTGCCGTAGGAAACCTTTCTTCGGCCGCATCTAATATGTGTTTTACCGAATCCAGTGTAGCATCATACGATGGTGCATGCCCGCGTTTGCCGGTGGTTTTGCCATGGCCAAAACCATCGTACGTAAGCACTGCATAGCCGGCATTATTCAGGTATTCTGCAGCATGCTGGTAGCGGGTGCTGTGCTCATTAAACCCATGCACTATGCACACCACGCCTTTTACCTGCTCGGGCTGCCAGCCTTGTGCAAAAAATGTTTCGCCTTCCTGTTGCCAGCTAAATTCAAAATGGGCCATGGTATTGCTTGTTTGGTTATTGGTAAACCGAAACTATAAATTTTTCCCTCATCATCATTTCAAACCTTAAATTCGTTTTGTTATTCATCACCCAAATTAAAATATGAAACAGGTGCTACTATTTTTCGGCTTACTTGTAATTGCTGCAGTTCTTTATGTAGGCGGTATGCTGCTACTGGGTGTAGCCACCAAATTTAAGCCCGCAGCCGTTGAAACGGTAGAGCTTGTAAATTCAAAAACCCAGGCATCGGCATCGGTAGCAGATACCTCTTTCTCCTTTCTGATATGGAATGTTGGGTATGGTGGTTTAGGTAAAGAGGTCGACTTTTTTTACGATGGCGGTAAAATGGTAACCTCGCCCAAAGAGCATGTGCTAAAGAATAACGCCGGAATGGTTAAGTTTTTTGAACAAAACCGCGATGTGGATTTTATAATGCTGCAGGAGGTAGACCGCAACAGTAAGCGCAGCTGGAAAATAGACCAGGCCGAACAATTTGCCAAAGCCCTGCCTGAGCATAACTACGCTTTTACACCTAACTACGATGTTCAGTACTTGCCATTTCCGTTTACCGACCCTATGGGCCGTGTGTATGGTGGTTTGCAAACACTCTCTAAGTACACACCGGTAGAAAGCAAACGCATAGCCCTACCTGGTATCACCGATTTTCCGCGTAAGCTGTTTTACCTGGAGCGTTGCCTGCTGCAGCAGCGTTATAAATTGGCCAATGGCAAAGATCTGGTTGTAATAAATACGCATTTTGAGGCGTACGACGACGGTAGCGTAAAGAAAGAGCAAATGGCGCTGACCAAAAAAATACTGGAGGAAGAATATGCCAAAGGTAACTATGTGGTAATTGGTGGCGACTGGAACATAGCACCACCGGCATTTAACGTGCACACCTGGGAGAAAGAACCTGAGGATGATCAACTATATTTAAAAAATAATGACCCCGACTATGTAAAAGGATGGAGTTATGTATATGATTCTACCACGGCAACCAATCGCAAAAATAAGTATGCCTTTGGTGCAAAAACCTTCACCACGGTTATAGACTATTACTTCACATCGCCAAACATAGAAATTGAAGAAGTAAAAGGTGTAGATATGGGTTTCGACTTTAGCGACCACCAGCCGGTTAAGCTGAGAATTAAATTGAAGTAGGCTGTTACTTTTAGTTCAACGCGCCGTTTTACTTAAGATGAAGTTTGTCTGGTTGTTTACTTGCCTGTTTGGCACTACTGCACTATTTGCCCAGCGGGTAGATACTTTTGCCGTAAAAAAAGCTGTATCCGCAAGAACAAAAACAATCTCCGATACATTTATGGTGCGGACTTATCTTTTAGAAAAAACAGAGGTCATTAACCGAATTACATACCGTACCGGAATAAAAATTACAGGACCCAACTCGCTTATTTACTTTAAGGCCACGCAAAGTATACTCGATTCGACAGGTGTAAGCGAAGACAAAAATGCAAGTATAGGTGAGTATTATAACCTGCTTTGCACGCAAAGCGCGGACTCTATATTTTTTCTTTTGACCCAACTACGTAGTTCAGCGCGTAACCCCGGCACCACGCTCGAAATTACAAAGGCCTTTAAAGGAACAAAAGTAAATGGCGCTATCTGGATGGAAGTCAGCACGGCTTCTGCCAGCCTGGAAGTAATACCAAAACTGGAACAGGAGCGCTTTGTTTTGTTTAAAGAGGAATTGAAAATTACCCGGAGTAAGAGGTAGTCACTAATAACAGTAATTTATAGAGTGGATACTGTATTTGGCTGTTTGTATTTTCCCCTCTTGAGAGGGGTGTCCGGTGGCTCTGCACCGGACGGGGTGTGTGGCTGTTAGCTTAAGTCATCACATTGAGGCAATCACAACACAAACTCTACTTCTTTAAACCCAAACCGCATTTCTTTTCCGCCGCTATGCAGTATCAGTTTTCCGTCCTTAGCTACCCCATTAATTTCACCACGGATGGTCTGGTTGCCTTTTTTAAACTCGTGGGTTTGCTGGTAGCGGAAAAGCGCTTCAGTATAGGCGCGGTCTAAAAAATTAAAATGCTGCTGGCGCAGTTGCAGGTAGTACTTTTCTATAAACACGCACAACCCCTTTATCAGGGCATCTATTTTAAAATCAAGCTTGGCTATCTGCGACAGCGAAACCGGGTTGGGCAGCTCAGGGTCAAACTCTTCCTGGTTAGCATTAATGCCCACACCAATTACCGAAGAGGCTATCCGGCTGCCGCTAATAGTATTCTCTATCAGTATCCCTCCCAACTTTTTGTCATGCCAGTAAATATCATTCGGCCATTTTATCTTTATTTCGTCAGGCAGCACACTTTCACAAAAATCTTTAACCCCCAGGCTTATAGCCATATTCAGGTAAAACTGTTTATCGGCATCTAAAAAGTCGGGGTACAGGATAATACTGGCAGTCAGGTTCTTTCCGGCCTCAGTTTTCCAGGTATTGCCCATTTGCCCGCGCCCGCTATACTGCTCGTGGGCCCATATTACAGTGCCCTCGGCAGGCTTTTCTTTACCAAGCAATTCTTTGGCAAAATTGTTGGTGCTGTCTACCGTTGGCAGTTCAATTATGTTCTGGCCTGTAAAGAGTGTATTCATGGGTTGTGGTGTTTGACTTTTCCTTTCTCGAAAACTAATTACTTTTGAGAAGTATTAAGCATGTATTTTATCAACAAAATTTGAGCGATTGGCGAAGAAGAAAACGGGAACAGAGAGTTTAAAGCAGGTGGTGGTAGACGCTATTTTAGACAAAAAGGGGCGCGATGTTGTCGCCCTTGACCTTCGGAAAATTAATGATGCAGCTGCCGATTATTTTATAATCACCCATGGCGATTCGAGCACACAGGTAAAAGCAATTTTTGATGCGGTGCTTAAAACCACCACAGAGAAAGGCCTGGCCCCGTACCATAGCGAAGGCGGCAAAAACTCTGAGTGGATTGTAGTGGATTTTGTGGATGTGGTAGTCCACATTTTTCACCGAGATAAAAGGGATTTTTATGCCCTGGAAGAGTTATGGAGCGATGGCAAGCTTACCAAATACGATGAATAAGCGTACAGAGTGTATTTACAATAAATAAAAAGAAGAATCGTCTGAAAAGGACAATTGAAAAAAGAGAAAATGGAAAACAACGAAAACAAGCCGAGCGATAATAAAAAACCAGGTAAAAACCTGTTAGACGACAGTCCCAAATTCAACTACTTCTGGGTATATGCTATCATTTTAGCATTTATTATCATATCAATCAACCTGTCATTCTTCTCTGAAAATACGCAGAAGAGCAACATGAACGATTTGCGCACCATGATGGCCGAAGGTGATGTAGACAAAGTAGTGGTAGTAAACGAGAAAATGGCCGAGGTATACATTAAAGAAGCCGCCCTTAAAAAGGATAAATACAAGAAAGTATCCAGCAACAGGTTTAATGCGGTTAACAAGGGCCCTCACTATCACCTTACCGTGCCTTCTAACGATGCTTTCGATAAATTTATTACCGAGTTTTATAAAGATAAACCGGGCCTTGCCCCTATTAACGTAGAATACGAATTGCGTCAGGACTGGTGGAGAGATATAGTGCCTTGGTTATTGCCATTATTGATAATAGCCGGCCTGTGGATATTTATGTTGCGTAAAGCCGGCGGCGGCATCGGCGGCCCGGGTGGCAACATATTCAACATAGGAAAATCGAAGGCTATACTTTTTGATAAAGACGAGAAGATAAACATAACCTTTGATGATGTAGCCGGCCTTGACGAGGCTAAAGTAGAAGTACACGAAATTGTAAACTTCTTAAAGAACCCTAAAAAATATACCGCACTGGGTGGTAAAATACCTAAGGGTGCCCTGTTGATAGGCCCTCCGGGAACCGGTAAAACCCTTATTGCAAAAGCAATGGCGGGTGAAGCGCAGGTGCCGTTCTTCTCTATCTCAGGTTCCGATTTCGTAGAGATGTTTGTGGGTGTAGGTGCATCGCGCGTGCGCGATTTGTTCCGCCAGGCGCGCGAAAAAGCGCCTTGTATTATCTTTATAGATGAGATAGATGCTATAGGCCGTGCACGGGGCAAAAACCTGGTGCAGGGTAACGATGAGCGTGAGAACACATTGAACCAATTGCTGGTAGAAATGGATGGTTTCAGCTCAGAGAAAGGTGTAATTATGATTGCCGCTACCAACCGCCCCGATGTATTGGATAGCGCACTGTTACGCCCGGGCCGTTTCGACCGTCAGATATCTATCGACAAACCGGACCTGAAAGGCCGCGAGCAGATATTTAAGGTGCATTTAAAAACCATTAAGCTTAGTCCGGTGGTAGATGTTTACAAGCTGGCTTCGCTTACGCCTGGTTTTGTAGGAGCCGATATAGCCAATATATGTAACGAGGCTGCCCTTATAGCTGCCCGTAACGATAAGACGGAAATTGATATGCAGGATTTTAACGATGCTATCGACCGCGCTGTGGGAGGATTAGAGAAGAAAAACAAGTTGATATCGCCCGAAGAGAAAAAGATAATTGCTTACCACGAAGCCGGCCACGCTGTTAGCGGTTGGTTCCTGGAGAATGCGCACCCATTATTAAAGGTGAGTATTATACCACGTGGTGTAGCCGCTTTGGGTTACGCACAATACCTGCCTAAGGAGAAATACATAGAGCGTGAAGAAGAGATGCTGGATAGAATGTGCATGACCCTTGCCGGCCGTGCTGCAGAGCGTATCGTGTTCGATAAAATATCTACCGGTGCGCAGAATGACCTTGACCATGTTACACGCGTAGCATATGCTATGGTTAGCATATTTGGTATGAATGAGAAAGTGGGTAATGTATCATTCTACGATATGCAGAACCAGAACACATTCAGCAAGCCATTTAGTGAGGAAACCGCAAGGCTTATAGATGATGAAGCACGTAAAATTATAGAGGCGCAATACCTGCGCGCTCAGAATTTGCTACGCGATAAACGCAAAGAGCTGGATGCACTTGCCGACCTGTTATTAAAGAAAGAAGTATTGTTTAAAGATGACCTGGAGGCATTGATAGGCAAGCGCCCTTTTGATCTTAACACACCGGTAGATGAAAGCAACCCGAATGTGGATGGCACATTAACCGTGTCTATAAACACAGACGCTCATAACGCTACTGTTGAGAATACATAAGCATAAAACTTTCTTTGGCAGGTTGGGGTATTAACTTTGGATTCGATAAAAAAATTATCGAACCAACCCTGCAACCATGTTTACAGAAGAAAGCGGAACCGGATTTTTTGCGAAGATGAAGAGTGTATTCTCTGCTGCCGAAAAATCTAACAACGAGGAAACCAACACCGATACAATTGCAGCCAGCACCGAGGAAACCACAGGGTTCACCGGTCTTAAAGCTACTGTTGTAAATTTGGCTGAAGAAACAACTACAACTTTTGTTGAACCGGTGTTGACCTACACTTCGCGTGTAAGCGATGAGAGCGTTACCGAAAAAGAAATTCCATTACGCACGGTAGAGGTTACTGCACCCACTTACAATTTAACTGTTGAGAAGGATTTGGATATTCGCTTTGCTACCAAATTCATTCAAAGCAATGGCAAATTTGTTTTCTGCGAAAGTATAAAGGAGGCTGTGGAAGGTTTAAGAATGTTGAAGGCAGAAAGAAACTGGTCGCACATTTTTTGCTGGGAAAACGAAATTAAAGATGCTTTCTGCGATAGCAATTTCCAGAAAGGCTCTATCGGCTACACCATCGAAAATTCAGATGCTGCTATTTCGCTTTGCGAAAGCCTGATTGCCGAAGAAGGAACTATTATACTTAATCCTAAGCAGGCAAGCCGCAGAAGGCTGCACTGCTTCCCTAAAACGCATATCATCATCACCGATATAGCCCACCTGGCAATAAGCGAGGGCGAAGGTTTAGAGAGATTCTACGCATTGAATAAAGGCGAGCTGCCAAGTATTATTAAGCTGGGCTCATGCAACAATGGCCATTTTTACGATAAACAGCGCCTGATTTTGAATGCCGAGGGTACCGAGGATGTTTACGTGTTTTTGGTAGACCAAATCATTCCACCCTCATTACGTCCGTAATTACCAAGGTCATTGACTTAAGCTGTATTTGGGCTGCCAAAGCTCTCCTCCTTCGCCGCTACCGCGGCGGCATTTAAGGAGGAGTGGCAGCCGAAGGCTGACGAGGTGGTGCTTAAGTCAATGGTATGCATAATTACCGTTCAATAATTCTATTTTTAGCCCGATGTCTTCCTCGGGGAAAATTTACTTTGCCAGCGACCTTCACTTAGGCACGCCCGATTTTAAATCGAGCGCCGCCCGCGAAAAGCTGTTTGTGCAATGGCTGGATGAGATTAAAGCCGATGCCGGCGAGATATTTATCATAGGCGACATCTTCGATTTTTGGCATGAGTACAAAACTGTAGTGCCCAAGGGCTTTGTGCGCATACAGGGCAAACTGGCCGAGCTGTGCGATGCCGGTATACCGGTTCATATTTTCACAGGCAATCACGACTTATGGATGTTCGGTTACTTTGAGCAGGAGTTAGGCGCAAAGGTTTACACCCAACCCACCCAGCGCGAATTTTTCGGCAAAAAGTTTTTTATAGGCCACGGCGATGGCCTTGGCCCCGGAGACCATGGCTATAAGTTTATCAAAAGAGTGTTCTCTAACCCCGTTAGCCAGTTCTTTTTCCGTTGGCTGCACCCCGATGTAGGTTCGCGCATAGCCAATTATTTTAGTTACGAGAGCCGCTTTGGAAACGAAGGCAAGAAAAAAGAAGCAGAAGCGTTTAAGAGCGAAGACAAAGAATGGCTGGTGCAGTTTTGTAAACAAACTTTAAAAAAAGAACACTTCGATTTTTTTGTGTTTGGCCACAGGCATCTGCCCCTCGATGTTAAGGTAGGAGAGCAAAGCCGCTACATAAACACCGGAGATTGGCTCGATTATTATAGCTACGCAGTGTTCGACGGAGAGAAGATGGAATTGAAGTATTATAAGGCATCAGAACCAGGAACATAGAACCAGGATGTTAGACATGAACCCTTTATTTATGAAGCAGATAAGCAAGCGCAGACGAAATATTGTATTGTCTGTGATCTGTGCTCTATGCTCTGTGTTCTTTATTAGTGCCACCAACTTCTCCTTAATCAACACTTACAACACCAAGGCCAATAGCATGGCCATAGATAACTTCGGCAGTTTCTATACAGCATCTAACAACAGTGTTCTAAAATTTTCGGCCGATGGTAAATTCCTGTACCGGTACGAGGAATTTAAATATGGTAAAATAGGAATGATAGACGTAACCAACCCGATGAAGATGCTGGTGTTCTATCCCGACTTTATGACGGTGGTAACCGTAGACCGTTACCTGGCGCCTATCAATACCTACAACTTTTTTGAGTTGGGCTATCAGAATGTTTCTGCCGTTGCATCTTCTACCGATGGACGCATCTGGTTTTACGATAACATCGATTTCAGGTTGAAGAAGATAGATGAGGGCGGAAAGATTTTCAGAGAGAGCCAACAGCTAAATATAGTGCTGGAAGAAGCGCCGAACCCTAACTTTATGATAGAGCGCGATAACAAAGTGTATGTAAACGACTCTGCGCTTGGTGTGTTAGTATTCGACATCTTCGGCAGCTACGAAAAAACAATCCCGGTAAAAGGCCTGAGGAAGTTCCAGATACTGCAAGACCAAATAGTGTATTTCGAAGACAACCAGCTTAGCTCCTACAATTCATTTACACTGGAGCGCAAAGCCCTTACACTGCCTGATACAGTAGAAATCTCCTCTGCCGTGCTGGAGAAAAACCGCTTGGGTATAATGAAAAAGGAAAGGGTTGATTTTTATACGTATTAACCCCCATGCCGTGTCACTGCGAGGAGGATTTTCGCTTTGGAAAATCTGACGAAGCAATCACATTACTAATAGCGGTACATTAACCTAAAAGTGCCTCTCAAAGCCGGGATATTACCTGGGACACTGTAGTTGCATTAAGGGGGTTCAAATAAATCTAAAACAACCCCGGCGCCTCATTCAGCAACTTCGGCGCCTTTACTTTCAACCCGCACTGCTTGTTCATTTTATCTATCATATACTTCGATAGTTCCGGCGAGTACAATTCATCATGCTGGTGTATAAAGAAATAAAGCGTTTGCAGACCATTATCCAGCCAGGTATCTATACGGTCAATCCAATCGTCTATGCGCTTGTAATCACTTTCGTGCAGACTATTACCTACAAAGCGTATAAACGCTGTAGGCGTAGTCAGCTTCATATGCATTACATCGCGCCGGCCGGCGGTATCGGTTATTATACTGCTTACACCCAGCTCCTTCATAGCAGCATACGTTTCCATTACTTCGGGCGTGTCGATAGAAAACTCAGGATGGCGAAACTCAATAGCCACATCAAAATCGCGCGGCAAGGATTTAAGATAGCCCTGTATCCGGTCAGCAAATTTGGGAGCAAAGCGGTCGTCCAATTGTATAAAAGAAGTGCCCAGCTTTTTGCCAAAGGCTGAGTAAGTATCCAGTAACAGGTCGGTTTCCTTCTCTACATTGTTCAGCCGCTTTATGTGGGTGATGATATTGGTAAACTTAGGGCAGAACCTGAAATCATCATTAGCAAACGAAGCCCACTTTTCTACTGTGCTTTTAGGGAACAGGCGATAGAACAACGCATTCAGTTCAATGCTGTTGAAATGCTCGGTGTAAAGCTTTAAAAAATCTGCCTCTTTGGTTTTGGGTGGATATAGCTTGCCTATCCAATCCTTACGGCCCCACTTGGCACAGCCGATATATATCTGCGGCTTAACCTTTTTATTTTTCTTCAACTCCTTAAATAGCTGTTTGGTAATAGCATGGTCTTTAGGCATGCTAAAGTCAACCTTATCTACATCGGCCACTCGTCCAAAATCCATAGGTATGTTTTAGAATAGTGAATATAGCCATTGGCCCGATTATTTATTTAAGCTGAGAAATCTCATTGTTATAACCGAAAAATGCACTATCCTTTGTAGTCTGTTACTCAGCTCAAAACCGAACATGAAAAACAAATTACCCATTTTAATTCTTTTGTTTTTTTCCTTCACCACTTTACGTGCGCAAATAACGATAACCGAGAATGACTTTGCCAACGCAAACGATACGGTACGTATGAGCGTAGCCTACTGGGACCCATTTCTCGATTTTGGTGCTACCGGCACCAACTACAACTGGGATTTTTCAGACCTCGACTGGCAAAGCCAGTTTGTAGATGAATATAAAAACACCACATCGGTAGGCACTACCTATGCTATTACCTTCTCCAATTTATCGTTTAACCCTTATCGCTGCAACATTGCCAAAGCGGCCGATAACCAGCTAACCACATTACCAATAGTATCCAGCGTATTTACTGATGGCTATAATTTTTATTTCAAAAACGCATCTTTTTATCGCCAGCGCGGCATAGGCATGAAAGTGGCCGGCTTCCCTACTCCCATTCCCATGACCCATGCTGATACTATTTACCGTCTGCCTATAGCTTATGGTAACAGGGATAGCTCTTTTTCCGACTACCTGGTATATGTACCAAACCTGGGTCTTTACACACATAGGCAACGCCGCTGGAACGAGGTTGATGGTTGGGGCACACTTACTACTCCATTCGGCACCTTCGATGCGTTGCGTGTAGTAACCGAAATACGCGGCACCGATTCGATATATGTAGATACGCTGGGCGCTGGTATTAAGGTAGATGGCGACATTATACGTGAGTACAAATGGTTTGGTAAAGACCAAAAGAACCCTTTGCTGCAGATAAATACCCAGGCCGGTATATTTGGCCAGATACAAGGGTTTGAATTCGTAACCCGCATTATTTACCGCGATAGTGCCCGCTTCCGCCCAACCGGTATTTGGGATGCACAACAGGATGAAATTGAACTACGTGTTTATCCTAACCCGGCCAGCGAAGTATTTTACGTTGCTATGCCTGCAGATATTAATGCAGCTAGCCTGCGCATAACAGATATAAGCGGCAAGTTAATGCTGGAGCGCGAAATCAATTCAATGGTAGAACCGGTACCAACCACTGGATGGAGCAAAGGGGTATATCTGCTCTCTGTGCAAACAAACAAAGGAAATGCCATGCGCAAGGTGGTAGTGCAGTAGCGCTATCATTTGAATAATAGCACAAATTTCTTGTATATTGCCTTACCTATGAAACACATTTACCTGTTGTGTGCGCTATTTGTCTGCAATAATATTAAAGCGCAAAACTGTTCGTTGAGCGCATCAGCCCCTGTAGATACTATTACTTGTGGACAAAGTGTTTTCCTTTCGGCCTATGGCCAGGGGTTGGGCACTTTGCTTATGGCCGAAAATTTTAATAATGGTACTTATGGCGCTGGGTGGTCCTCCACTACGCAGGCAATGTGGAATAACCCCTGCAGCCCCGCCGGGGTAGATGGAACAACGCATGTGTGGATGGGTAACTCATCGCCCGTACCGCGCATACTAAATACAGCCGTGTTCGACCTAAGCAACTGTGCGCAGGCGGGTGTTACTTTTTGCTTTGATATGGTTTTTGCAACACAGGGTAATGCGGCACCCTGCGAAGGCCCCGATGAACCCCAGGAAGGAGTATATGTCCAGTATAAAACACCGGCAGACACCGGCTGGCTAACCATTCATTTTTTTGATCCTAACGGGGGAGCCGACCCTACGCTTATTAACTGGCGCAACTGGTGCTTTAATGTGCCGGCGGTAGCGCTTACCAGCAATACACAATTTCGCTTTTATCAGGATAATGACTCGGGTGCCGATTACGACCACTGGGGTATAGATAATGTAGCCATATACTGTAACGATGCAAACTTTGCTATTACCTGGCAGCACGATGGCTACAATGCCGGGGCTGCCGGTGGCATAAACCCTACACCGGTTGCACCGCGTGCAACTACTTCTTACGCAGTAGTTATGGCTAGCGGCGCCACTACTTGTTACGATACCGTAACAGTTTTTGTCCGTCAGCCGGGCCTGGTGATGAACGCCGGTGCAGATACTATATTATGTGTGGGCACGTGTGTACAGTTAAACGCTTCGGCTAAAGTTGTAACATCCTTTGCGCACACGGCTTCATTTGCTTCTACCGATACCATACAACTTACTTTTTTCCCTCCTGTTGTTACACCGGCAGTTTCATCCATAGATGTTTTCGGGCTTACTATAGATACTTTGCATGCAGGCGATATTCATAGTGTTTGCTTGGCTGGCATTGTAACCAGCCTGGGTAATGCATCCATAGAGCTGATATCTCCCAACCTTGACACTATCGTGCTTGTGCCGGTAGGGGCCACTACAAGCATGTCTTATTATAATACTTGTTTTACTACCGGTGCGGCTGATATTACAACCGGTACGGCCCCTTATACAGGCGATTGGGCTCCTGCTGAGGCATTTACAAGTTTATCGGGCGGCCCGGCAAATGGCAACTGGCAATTAAAAATAACACCCTCTGGTAGTAATTTGTTTGGTAATTTCTTAGGCTGGAGTATTGCTTTCAATGAACCCGATATATCGTATGCCGGCATTTTCAACTGGCAGCCGGCTGCAAATATGGCAGACAGTAATACTTTATCGCCAACCGTTTGTCCCGAAACATCTACAGGCTACGTGCTTACACTATCGGATACATCGGGATGCGCTACAGCTACCGATACGGTTTTTGTAACAATAGATAGTTGTATTGGCGGCCTGGCGGCCCCCTTTGCCGGTACTGGCGCAGCATGGTATATAAACCCTCTGCTTACAGGTAAAACAGATAATTGTAATACAGTAGAGGCAACCAATGCAACCATGGCAAATATACCGTGCTCACAAGTGCCCGGCGTAGGTTGTCTGTTTGTTCAAAACGATACTGTGTATCGCATTTGTGGCAACAGCCAATTGTTTTTATACGATTACAATGCTCAGGCAGGTGATGTATGGCATGTATATGATGCACCAGATACTGCGGCAGTTTTTCCGGGCACCGCGGTTACTATACATGTTGTTTCGGCCGATCAGGTAAATATTCGCGGCAATAACTTAAGACGTATAAGGACGAGCATTACCGATGCGCCTTTTGTAAACGCTGGTTATGTATATGGCGATGTAATCGAGGGTATTGGCAGCAGTTATTACTTTCTGCCTCGGCGCCCGCAAAACCTGGGTGATAGCGTTCCTTTCGTTTCCTGTTTTTACAGCGATTTAATTGGAGCAGTCCATTTTGATAATGCCGGTTATACCCCGGTTGATTCTTGTGTTTGTCAAACGATATTAGGTGCTGATGATTTAGATGGAACTGCCGGCGGTAAACTTACATTCAATGCCGGGCAAAAAACAGTTAACTACTTTTCTGGCGGGGTGGCTAAGCCCATTGCCATTCAAATTTACAATGTAGTCGGCCAAATGCTTATTGCCGAAGAAGCTACCGGTATAAGCCATTCCATTTCTACCGCTCCACTTGCAGCCGGTGTATATGTGGCGGTAGTTATAGAGGGGAATAAAAAAAGGCTTACTCAAAAGTTTGTGCTAACAGATTAGGCATAAAGAGTTCTTGGTTTACTTCCCTCCATGCCCCAGCATTCTGCCTATAGGCGCCAATACATACGATAGAGAGTTTTGAACCGGCACAGGTATTTTTGCCAGATAGGTTTTAGCCTTGTATTTACGCATCCACACCATTACCTCCAGCAATGGCGGTTCGCCGTTAACTATTTTTCCTTCGTTGCTAACCTCAACTAACCGGTGCAGCAAATCTTCTGCATCAAGTGCCGGTGTAAAAGTCTGGATTACTTCACAAGGCACATCATCGGCGTTATAATGCATGTGACCCACTGCCTTATCAAAAGTCATCTTTTCACCAGGGCCTATCCTTTTTATTTCGCCCTTATACTCGCAGGTATAATAGCCTGAAATTACCTCAAAGGTTTCGTCCTGCAATAGGTGTACATGCGGAGCGGGCTTTACGCCACCTGGGTTAAACAGCCATTTTATTTTCAAAAATTTTCCGCCGCTGCTTTCATTGGTTTCTAAAAACTCACCGGTGTCTTTTGTTGCGGCGTCTGTAATAACTGTGCCTTGCTTTACCATGGGGGATTGGTTTTTGTGGTAAGACGAATTTAAAGCAATTTTTTTTGAGAAATAATTTACTGCACATTTTCACGTTTTTACTTTATGCGCCTTACACTGTCGTTGCTCTTACTGCTGTTTGTTGCTGCCTGTCATCAACAAAATAAACCAATGGTCATCGCCATACAACCCATAGGCAATGTACAGGCAGATAGAATTGAGATTGCCAGGCAGGCACTCGACTCTGCTTACCATGCGCGTATCATTATCTTACCATCTATTGCGCCACCGCAAGAAACCTTTATAAATATAAAGGTGCCCCGCTATCGTGCCTACAAACTAATTGCTTACCTAAAAGATATAAAACCCGATACCGTAGATTACATCATGGGCCTGACCGGTTACGATGTTTCCATTACTAAGACAGATATGTTTGGCAGAATAAAAGAACCCCAAAGCCTGTATGAAGACTTCGGCATTTTTGGCTTAGGCTACAAACCCGGTAAAAGCTGTATTGTTTCTTACTATCGCTTAGGTGCCGACGCCACCAAAGCAAAAACCCGCCTTGCAAAAATCTGTGTGCACGAACTCGGCCACAACTTCGGCCTCGACCATTGCCCAAACAAAAAATGCGTGATGGCTGATGCTGTTGAAAAAATAAGCACGATTGATAATGCGGAAGTGCGGTTATGTGAGAGGTGCCGCGAATAATGTATGTAATTTATAGCTTTATACCATGTTTCTTATACCGCCTTTCAGACGCAGAATATATACTACGGCTTTATCTCCAGAACAAATCATTCACATAGCACGGAGTGAGTTTAGCGAAGCTATCGATAACAATGTGTTTGCCAGAGGACGGGGAGTGGTAGAAATCCGCTTTGAGCGCGATATACATTTAAAAATTATGTCCGCCACGTTTAGATCCGCTCAAATAAACGCCGATATTGTTTTTAACTCATCCAATCCACATCAGGTTGTTGTTACTTATTTTACAGAGCCGGCAAATTATATCTTAAAACTAGTTGCATCAACAGTAATTTTTTTCATTACGTTCAGTACGCTATCATTAAATATGGTTGAGTTTATCTGGTGCTTTCTCTTTTTTGTAGGGTTCATAATGTTTCTTTCTTATCTACAGTTTTACCCTAATGCAGATGCCATAGAAAAGTTTATCAAAGACCGGCTTTTAGCACAATGACCGATGCCTTAGAAAAGATAAGCACTATTGATAATGCGAGGAAAGGTTCTGCGAGAAATGTATTTTGGAGTTAATGAACTAAGGAGCCATGTATTATCTCAAAAATAACAAGCCGGTCTTTCACAATTTTAAAAGCTACCACCCAATTGTTATAGGTAATACAGCTTAACTTTCTTTTTGCCAAGCGGTTGTTTCTGCATAGCGCATAACTAACGTCGGGTATGGCATAAGATTGCATCCGGATAAAAAATTTATCCAGCCATCTCGCTCCGGCATTAGGGGTATTCAGTGAATCAATATATTCTGCCACTTCATCTAACGTGCGAAGGGCTTTAGCCTTAATAGCTATTTCCATTTCTTTTTAAGCGATTGCTTTTTTGCCAGCTTAGCCTTTATCTGTTCAATCCCATCTTTTAGCAAAATAGTTTTGCCCGAGGGGCGGCTTAGGTATTCTTCCAATTCTTCTTCGGTGGCTTTTCTTCCAATACCCAGAGCAATATCACGCGCACTTAATTTGCGCGGTATATTTGATGGCGCTAGCCCCTCAAATTTAATTTCAGTTTTATTGGTAGAAGACTCTTTAAACATGTCAATACGAATTTAGGATTTTAAACCCAATTAATAAACCCTCGTTTTAGCATAATTCAACGCCTCACTTTTACGCCATTACTTATATTCGCCCTACAAAATTAAACCCCGCACATAACCGTGTCGGGGCATATCTTTTTTATGAACGTAGAAGAAATTGTAAAGCGATATACAGAACTGCCACAGGTTAAGCAGCTGGTGGCCGACTTAAATACGAATGATACCAACGATGTTTTTCTGCAGGGGCTTATCGGCTCGCAGGACGCGTTTGTGGCAGCAACTGTTTTTAAGCAAACCGACTTTAACCACTTGTTTGTAATGAGCGATAAAGAAGAAGCCGCTTATTTTCAAAACAATCTGAAGAACCTACTCGGCGTTAAGGATATTTTCTTCTTCCCCGATTCATTCAAACGTCCGCAGGACTACGGCGAGGTGAATAACAACAATATCCTGCTGCGCACTGAAACCGTTAACAGGTTAAGCAATTCAGGTATTAAAGCAGAGCTGGTAGTTACATATGCCGAAGCGCTTTTCGAAAAAGTAGTAAAGCAGGACGTGCTGAACGAGCAAACCCTGCGTATGAAGGTGAACGAAAAGCTGGATACAGACTTCATGATTGACCTGTTGGTAGGCTTCGAGTTTGAGCGGGTAGACTTTGTTTACGAGCCCGGCCAGTTCAGCATCCGTGGAGATATTGTAGATGTGTTCTCTTTCGGTAACGAATATCCTTACCGGGTAGAGTTGTTTGGCGATGAGATTGAAAGCATCCGTACATTCGACCCGCTAACACAGCTAAGTCAAAAGAAAATTGCCAGCGTTACTATTGTCCCGAACATACAAACGCACTTTACAAACGATAAAAAAACATCGGTGCTCGAGGTGTTTCCGCCAAATACCATCGTGTGGTTTAAAGACATGCAGATACTGCTGGATGTATTTGGCAGCGCTATTGAGAAGGCGAAGAAAATGCAGCCGGATATTAAAAAGAACCGGATTGAGCACCCGCATCACCCATTACTGGAAGGCGAACCGGAGGATGTTTTCCTGGGCACGGCCGAATTTTTAAAGGGCATATCAAAATTTAAAGTGGTTGAGTTCGGCCGGAATACTTTTTTCAGGGCGCATAACCGCATTACATTTCATGGCAAGCCGCAACCATCATTCAACAAAAATTTCGACTTGCTGATAAAGAACCTGCACGAGAATAAATCGCGCGGATTCAGTAACCTGATTTTTGCCGAGAACCCAAAACAGGTAGAACGTTTCTACGCCATTTTTGATGACCTCGAAAAGCAATCGAAGGACAAAAATAAAGAAGAGCCGGTGCTGGATGGCCCTGTATTTGTGCCCGTGCATATTGGCCTGCACCAGGGCTTTATAGATGAAGACCTGAAACTTGCCTGCTATACCGACCACCAGATATTTAACCGCTATCACAAATACAACCTGCGTCAGGGCTTCAGCCGCGACAAGGCATTACTGATGAAAACCTTGCGCGAGTTAAAGCCTGGTGACTTTGTAACACACATAGACCACGGCGTAGGCGTGTTCAGCGGATTGGAAAAGATTGAGGTAGCCGGCCAAATGCAGGAAACGGTACGCCTGATATATGCGGGTAATGATATCATGTATGTAGGTATTCAATCCCTGCACAAAATATCGAAGTATGTAGGTAAAGATGGTGAAGCGCCACGCGTAAACAAACTTGGCACCGATACCTGGAACAACCTGAAGAAGAAAACCAAGAAGCGGATTAAAGAATTGGCGTTCGACTTGATTCAGCTGTATGCCAAACGCAAAGCATCCAAGGGTGTGCAGTTTTCCCCCGATGGCTATATGCAAAACGAGCTGGAGGCTTCGTTTATGTATGAAGATACGCCCGATCAGGCAAAGGCTACCGAAGATGTAAAGCGCGATATGGAAGCCGTATCGCCTATGGACCGGCTGGTGTGCGGCGACGTGGGTTTTGGTAAAACCGAAATTGCCGTGCGCGCTGCATTTAAAGCCGCTACCGATGGCAAGCAGGTAGCTGTGTTGGTGCCTACTACCATATTAGCTATGCAGCATCACAAAGTGTTTAAAGAGCGCCTTGCCGACTTTCCGGTAGAGATTGATTACATCAATCGTTTTAAAACAGCCAAGGAAAAGAAAGACACACTACAGCGATTGGCAGATGGCAAAATCGATATCATCATCGGCACCCACGCGCTGGTAGGCAAAAGCGTAAAGTTCAAAGACCTGGGCTTGATGATAATTGACGAGGAGCAAAAATTTGGTGTGGGCACAAAGGAAACACTCAAGACAATTAAGGCTAACGTAGACACCCTTACACTTACTGCCACACCTATACCACGTACGTTGTCATTTTCGTTGATGGGTGCGCGCGACCTTAGTATTATTAATACACCACCCCCTAACCGCCAGCCCATAACTACCGAGGTGCGGCCGATGGACCCCGACCTGATAAAGGATGCTATTGAATATGAAATCTATCGCGGCGGGCAGGTATTCTTTGTACACAACCGCGTGCGCGATATTGGCGAGGTTAAGATGATGCTGATGAAGATAGTGCCGAACATAGAGATTGGTGTGGCGCACGGACAAATGGAAGGCGACCAATTAGAGGAGGTTCTATTGAAGTTTATCAACCGCGAGTACGATGTGTTGCTTTGCACCAACATCATCGAGAGCGGTATAGATATAGCCAATGCCAATACCATTATCATCAACAATGCGCACCAGTTTGGCTTGAGCGATACCCACCAGTTGCGCGGCCGTGTAGGCCGTAGCAATAAACATGCTTTCTGTTACCTGCTGGCACCACCGCTAAGCACACTTAGCAACGAAAGTAAACAGCGCTTAAAAACTATTGAAGAGTTTAGCGACCTGGGCAGCGGCTTCAACATTGCCATGCGCGATATGGATATACGTGGTGCCGGTAATATGCTGGGCGCAGAGCAGAGTGGCTTTATTGCCGAGATAGGTTTAGATGTATACCAGAAAATACTGGACGAAGCCGTGCGCGAGTTAAAACAAACCGACTTTAAAGACCTGTACAAAGATGAGTTAGAGCGCACACAGGATTATGTACGCGACTGCGCGATAGAAACCGATTTGGAAATGCTGATACCTAACCAGTATGTGAGCAACACCACCGAGCGCATGCTGCTATACCGCGAACTGAACGAGATTAAAGATGAGGAAGGCCTGAAGAAATTTGAAGAAGGCCTGCACGACCGCTTTGGCGAAATTCCGGCACCGGTGTATGAACTCTTTGAGGCGATGAAACTGAAATGGATGGCTACCCGGCTGGGCATGGAGCAGATAATTATTAAGAACAAAACCATGCGCTGTTACTTTGTAGCTAACCAGGAGTCAAGTTTTTATAAAAGCAACGTGTTTACCAAAATTATTCAGTATGCAGGGCAACACCGCTCAGGTATCTACCTTCGCGAAACAGAAAAATTTCTGGTGTTCACCATAGAGAATGTACGCAGTATGAAAATGGCGGACGAGAAGTTGAGCGAGTTGAGTGCGTTTGTTGGGGGATAAAATATGTAAGAAATGGATAATTCAGATATTTTAAGTTCTACAGATACAATGCTATTATTTGTAGATGCATCTCCCTCAGAAGTCTTTTTTTCTGACATCGAAGGAAAAACTGTTCTAACACTTGTGTTATATGCTCCATTTGATAGAAGAATTAAATCTTTAGGACAGTTCAAGTCACTTAGAATGCAGCGGCGAAGGGAGAAAAAAGTGTCGGAGTTTATTGATTTGATACAAAATAAAAAACTAGCGCCTACCGCTTTATCTATTGTAGTCGAGAAAGAATTTGCTTTGATATATGCCAAAGACTTTTTGAAGGCAAATAATATAGTTACTGTAGATCTTACTCTTGACACTAAAATAAATTTTCATGGAATAGAAATTAAATATGGAAGACTACTTTGCCTTACTTGGTTCACAATATGTATGAGTCAGTGTAGTGAATTTGGAGTAAAAATTGCTGGCATGGTGAAATGCCCTAACTTATGTGTTATGTTAGATTTACTTCCCGGCGATAATTCCCAAAGTCAAACAAATCTGAAAGTTGTTAAATCTATTTATGAATACTCTGAACTCCGTATATCCAAGCTTCAATCATTAAAGCAGCATAATGTATATAAATTTGGTTTTGGTTACGGTATGCATATTGAACAACCGAAACAAAAAGACGAAAAAGTTGAGATCGAAGTAACACCAATGAAATTAGCGCAAGAATTTTGTATGACAGATTGGATTTGCCAATGTGTTTTGAGTAAATACGGCATTAGTCCAAATCTTGAAACAATTCCTTTGTTTGAGTATTTGATGGCTAATGAAAAGCTAAAGGTTATGACTGAAAGAAATTTTACCAGGCAATATATCTTATAAACGATTCACGTTCATGCTCCTCTTCTCCACCGCCATTCATCCACCCCAAACATCCATAGATGAAATACTTGCTTTGCGGAAAGAGATTAAAGAAGTAGCCGGAGGGTTTAAGCGGTACAACACCACACCGCATATTACCATCAATGTCCTTACGCCATTCTTTCTGCCGGCGTGGCAGAAGCATATTCAGCAACACTTGTCAGCAGCAATACCATTCAGTGTAAACTTTGAGCTACAGTATTTTCTAAACCCTAAAGACCGAAACACACATTTGGTTTTTGCACCGATGGAAGAAAATAAAGACCAATTGGTTACCCTCATGAAATCGGTAAACACTAAATCGCCCAAGGCACTTAAGAAAGTAACCACCCCGCATATTACAATAGCCTATGCGCTGAACGACAAACAATGCAATAGCATCAAAAAACATTTTGCCAAACGTTCTATACAATTACAATTTACTATCGACCGGCTTACTATCCGCCGCCGCGAAGACGACCAGTTTGCCCAATACCAGGTGCATAGCGAATATATTTTCGGAAAGCCAGCTGACGGTTTATTGTTTTAGCGGCTGTTGGCAGTTTGTCCTCCGTATTCTAAGGTTATGCAAGTGCTTTCTTGTTAAAAATCAAACAGCTAAAGCTGGCTGATATTCGGTCTGTTTCCTCACTACGGCAAAAAGCCTGGATACTATTTTATTCCTGACTACATTGAGAGTGCTCAT
>DATGWP010000230.1:0-26622 GCA_035299425.1 Chitinophagales bacterium
CGTCTTAAATTTGGTTCGCCCGATGAGTTAGGCATAGCATATTTCAATATGGCGGTGCT
Organism: Chitinophagales bacterium; assembly: GCA_035299425.1. Taxonomy (GTDB): domain Bacteria; phylum Bacteroidota; class Bacteroidia; order Chitinophagales; family LD1; genus Bog-950. The sequence continues at coordinate 60 of DATGWP010000230.1, forward strand.
TAATTTTACTACCAAAGATTTTCCGCTTTGCGAAGATTACCTTTACAAAGCACTTAAAATAGCAGAAGAGTCGGGAAACAAGCCCGCTATAACCCGTATAAACGATAAACTGGACGAAGTTACCCAGGTAAGAAGGCAGCTTAAGGCAGCTTAGATAGTCCCAAACATTTTTTAACTTATGGATGCCCGGCAATTAGTTAAACAAATACGAGATAACCGTGAGTTGCTGGTTCGTAACAATCAATTGGCCTTCGAGCATTTTCAGATGCTAAAGCAAAACTACGTGCACCTTATTAATGAGGAGGTGGCACTTAACTTTGCGCTAAGCGAGGCGCTGTATGCCCAGCAGGCGCGTTCAGATTACCGCCAGGCCATAGATATATCGCTGGCAGCCCTCGATAAGTATAAAACATCTGTTTTTAAAAACCTGGTGGCTATGCACATGCGCAATATAGGCCATAGCTACGCACACCTGGGCGAGTTTGCGCTGGCCGAAATGTACCTGGTAGAAGCGCTGGATAACCTGGATGAAAGTGAACCGAATTATAAAAGCAACAAGGCCCTAATACTTAATAACCTGGCCATGACCTGCGAGTTTAAAGCTGCCGGCCACGAAAAGGCTATAGATTATCTTAATCAGGCAATTGAGTTATTGGCCGGTGATAACGATAGGGTTAAGCGCGCCAACTGCCTGATGGGGCTGGGTAACATTTATAACACGATGAATAATTTGCCCGAGGCATTGGATAAATACAGGCAGGCCGCCGGTGTGTTAGAGGGTAATTACTCGCTGGCAGATATGGCTTCGGCGTATAACAATATGGGTAATTGTTATCTCAAAATGCAGGAATTGGAACTGGCCGAAAGTTACCACCAAAAAGCGTTTGACCTGCGCATGAAACTTGGTACGCCTTACCCAATAGGTGTTTCCTATTTTAATTTGGGTATGGTGCATAAAACCCGGGGCAGGCTTGAGCAAGCCGGCGAATATTTAAACAGGGCCTGCAAAATGATAGAAGAGTTGGGTGATAAACCATTTTTAGCGCAGATTAATAAAGAGCTTGACAGCCTGGAGGCTCTTAAAAGAAACACCGCTGGTGCCTGATAAGCGGTTCAGCGCCGTGCTGTGTCGCCGCCATATTTAAATTCACTGCATTATTATTGCATTTGCAAACCACACGATGTGTAAAACAAGTTGGATATAAGCAGAATAACAGTTGGGTTTAATGTTTCTGCTTCCTATTTTAGCGGTAAAAGCTGATGCCTATATGAATACACAGCAGTTAATTCAGCAGCTACGCGTAAACTACGACCTTATAGGCGATGCCAACAAGCATGCTTATGAGCATCTGTTAATGCTTAAATCAGACTATACCCACCTGCTAAATGAAGAAGCGGAGTTATTTATAGAGTTAAGCACATCTATGGCCGAGCTGCAGTTTAATTCCAATTACAGGGGTGCTTTGCAAAACTCGCAGGCTGCCCTTGCCAAATACCCTGAAAGCCGCCATAAAAACCTGGTGGCCCTGCATTTGAAAATGATAGGGCATTCATATATCCATTTGGGCGAACATGAATTGGCAGAAAAATATTTGCTGCAGGCCCTTGATAATGTGTTGCCTGGAAATGAGGATTATATAGCTAACCAGTCGTATATTTTATATAACCTGGCTATGAACCTGGAGGTAAAAGAAGCAGAGCCCGAAAGGGCCATACAATACTTAAGCCAGGCTATTGAATTATTAAAAAGCGACCCGAATAGTAAACAGAGCCTACGCTTGGCTAATTGCCTGCTTGGTATAGGTAATATCTACAACAATCTGGAGGATGTGCAGCAGGCACTTACGTATTACTTCGAGGCCCTGGCTATATTCGAGCAGGGCTACCATTTATCTAACATTGCCAGCGGTTACGGCAATATTGGCAATTGTTATATTAAACTTAAGGATTTTGAGCAGGCCGAAAAGTATCTGCAGCGCGCGCTAGATTTGCGCCTTAAGTTCAGCACACCAAATGAAATCAGTATTTCTTACTACAACCTGGCTATTCTATACAAAGAAACCGGTGATTTAAACCGCGCCGAAGAGCTACTGGTGCTAACTCAAAAAAGAGTGCTGGATGCCGGCAACAAGCCGCTTCTGGATATGATTGAAGAAGAGTTTGCCGACCTGCACGAAAAAAAGCTGGCACGCAAAGCCGAAGCTGCGTAAGCTAAAAACACATATTGTTTTTAATATTGTATTTGGGCAGCCTATACACCGGCACTACTGTGGATAAACGGTTTGGGCATATCGCTTTCCGGAGTATTTTTGGAATATATCTACTTATTGCACAAATTATTTTTAGCCCCCTATGAACGCCCAGCAATTGCTGAAACAGATACGGATTAACCGCGATTTGATAATAAGCCACAACCTGCACGCTTACGAGCACCTGCAAATGCTTAAAGGCGATTATCCGCATTTGGCGAACGAAGAGGTAACCATAAGTATAGAACTGAACAATACGCTGGCCGAGCTGCATTACCACTCTAATTATGCCGGGGCGCTGCAAAACTCATTGCATGTAGTGAGCCAGTATTCAGATACTATACACAAAAACCTACTGGTGCTGCACCTCAAGGTAATAGGCCATTGCTACACCAATACCGGCGAGTTTAGGCTGGCCGAAGATTTCTTACTGCGGGCACTATCGAACCTGGAAGCTAGCCATGCAGAGTACGTGCTGGCCAAAGCCGATATATTGCAAACACTGGCAATGAACCACGAAATGATAGAGGAAGGCAGTCCGAAATCTATCGACTATTTAACAGAAGCTATAGAGGGATTAGACGAAGAAACACACGCGGTGAAGCGCGCCAACTGCCTGATGGGCCTGGGCAATGTGTATAACAACATGGATAATATACCCATGGCGCTAAAGTATTATACACAGGCAGCACAAACATTTGAGGGCAAGTTTGTATTATCTAACATGGCCAGTGCTTATAGCAATATTGGCAACTGCCATATAAAGTTGGGAGATTTTAAAAAGGCAGAAACCTACCTGCAAAAATCGCTGGAGCTGCGGCTTAAATTTTCCTCGCCCGATGATTTAAGCATCTCCTATTATAACCTGGCTATAGTATATAAAGAAACTGGCGATTATATCAAAGCCGAAGATTTCCTGATTAAAAGCAAACAAATATTAGAGCAGATAGGCAACAAGCCCTATATAAGCGAGGTAAACGACAGGCTGCAAGAACTGGAAGTGTTGCGGGCTAAAGCCAATAAAATTTCTTGATAGTATATTCAGATTGCTTGTATTTTTTCGCATAACCCATCCCCTAAAATGCCGGTACACGCTGACCAACTTCATAATATGGCTTGTAAATTCATGGTCAGATATTAAGTAAATGTTAACCGCCGGGACACCAGCGGGCCTTATGGTCGCCCCCTTTTGCAGATAAGAATATGTTATTACATTTAGCGTTATCTACAAAAGAAACCCCACGGCAATGAGAAGGATGTTGGCCCTTTTTATTAGTATACTTTTTATTGCCTCATGCAATAAAACGGAAGATGTTACAATTAAAAACAACGTTCCCCCGCCGGACCACACCATTGATTCTTCCACCATTAGTATTTATGTAAATAAGGCTTACATAAACCTATTGGGCCGCGAACCATCCTCTTCAGAAAGGTCTACCGGCCTGGGTGTTTTAAGGCAGGATAATTTTTCGCTTGCCAACCGGCAGCAGTTTATAGGCTCTTTGTTTTCTAAAAGCGAGTATATACTTAACCAGTACAGCGTAGCCAATAACGAGTACCTCCGTAACCTCGATTCGCTGGAGATAGAACAGGAACTTTACCTGCTCAATTATTTTTTAACCCAACCACAGTATGCCCCGTTTTACGATGTGGTAAATATGGAGATAGCCCGTATAGATACCCTTAAAATGGTGTTGCCGGGCCTGATAGCCGGCACCGTAAATTACAAAGCCATGCTATCGCGCATGACCAACAATTATTTTTACGACCAGATAAACATGGGCTCCGAAAATTTTGTGGTTAGCACCTATCAGAATTTTTTGTTCCGTTATCCTACCGATGCTGAATTGGCCAATGGCATACTGATGGTAAACGGCGGCACCACAAACGTGTTTTTAAAACCGGGCAAATCCAAACAGGATTATATCAATATATTTTTCGAGACAGATGATTATTACGAAGGGCAGGTAAGGTTTGTTTTTAAAAAGTATTTGTTCCGCGAGCCTTCGCCGGCCGAAATTTCTTTATACGCCGGCATATATAAATCAAGCGGCGATTATAAAGAATTGCAGAAAGCTGTTTTTACCTTAGATGAATATGCCGGGCTTTAAGCAGTGGTAAATCTTAAAAAATACGTATCATGAAAATGAGATATTCAGCGCTTATACTTCTTGCTTTTTTGTGGCTTACAGGTTGCAATAAAGAGAAGCGGTATGTATACGAAGTACAGCCGCAGGAATTGTATCAAAACGCCGCGCAGAAACAATACCTTAAAACTACCGACCAGTTTATATCTATCGCCTATACGCATTTGTTCAATGCATCTATTACCAACAATGAGTTGAACAAGATAAATGTGGCACTGCTGGCCGTAGGCGATAAAGCTACTATACAGGATATGATAGTAAAGAACATGATTAAAGACGTGCAAACTATAAGCAATAACGATATGCGCGCCGATTTGCCGGCATTTGTCGATCAAACCTATCTACGTTTTTTCAATCGCAAGCCCAATGAGTTTGAAGCCTGGAAGTTGAAAGACCTGGTAGAAAAGAATGCAGACATTACACCCAAAATGGTGTATTATTCTATGATGACCAGCAATGAGTACCGCTATTACTAATCTGCCTTTGTCTTAATACTAAATACCAGCTACTTAATACTACTTAGATGAAACGTAAACAATTTATAAAAAACGCCGCCCTTACCGCCGCAGGCAGTATGGTTGTACCTTACATACTGCCCAGTGGCAGGCTCTTTGCAGCTACCGGTTCGCGGCGGGCTAACCACGTGGTGTTTTGTTTGTTTGCCGGTGGTGTGCGCAACCTCGAGTCGGTTTACAAAGCCGAGGGGAACCTTATGCGCAATACGCTTAGCGGCACCGAATCTATCAGCCCCGATATAGCGCCCGGCATTACACAGCTGCCACTCATCGCATCATCGCCACTGCAAACCCAGGGCACTTTGTATAAAGAGTTTAGATACGCCAATGGCCCTACCGGGCATTACAACGGCCACACTACAGCTATTACCGGCCGCTACTCCGATGAGTCTATACAACTAAAGCAACCGCCCAAGTACCCTACTATATTCGAGTATTATCGCAAGCACACTTCGCCCACTACCAGTGCCTTAAATGCCTGGTGGATAAGCAACCAACTGGGCCCCTATCCATATTTGAACTATAGCATGTACGATGGCTACGGCCCTGCTTATGGCGCCAATATGATTCAGCCTGCTTCTATTTTTAATGGCTCTTCCATATCGGTATTGGGCGACCCGCTCACTATTTCGCAGGCCGAAAGAAATAAGTGCGATATGATGCGCGATTTTATGAACGGGCAGTTTAAGGTGCCGCAGCAGGCCGCATCGTCGGGCATAGTAAATACCCCGCAGGATGCCGAGCGGCTCCAGGTTTTTTTGCAAAACCAGATTGCGCAGTTAAGCAATATAGGCGACCCATGGGGCACCGGTGCCATGACCGGCGATATGATAAATGTATACTTTGGTATAGAGGTGCTGAAAGAGTTTAAGCCCGAGCTGATGGTGATAAACATGACTGATATAGATATTGCTCACTTTGATTACACCAAGTATGCCAATGCTATAGGCGTGGCCGATTATGCACTTTATAAACTATGGCAGGCCATAAACAGTATACCCGAAATGGCCGGCGATACCGTGCTTATAGCTGTGCCCGAGCATGGCAGAAACCAAATATCTAACAGCGTAATAGATACCTATGGCCGCTATGCGCTGGACCACACCAGCGATGAAATGAGCCGCAAAATATTCTGCCTGATGGCCGGTAAAGGTGTAAAAACGGGCCAGGTATTAACTGTAGATGGGCAAGGCAACGGTATAGGCCAGAGCGTAGATGTAGTGCCTACTATTGCCAATATATTGGGTATAGATAACGAGATACCATTTGGCATGATGGAAGGGCGGGTATTAAACGAGGCATTTTCTTAACCGGAAACTTAAACGATGAAGATCAGAAATTCTTTTTTAGGGGTAATGGCAGTAGCTGTCGTTTCGTTTTTGCTGGGAATGCACTCGTGCAAAAAGCCGGACGATACAGTACCCGATAACCCCTATGACAAAATAGAGCGCGATGACACCAATACTTATGGTATACCGGTAGATTCGCTGACTATAACCTACCTGCATACCAAAGTACTATCTACCCGCTGCGGCCTGCCCGGTTGCCACGATGGCCATTTCGAGCCCGACTTTCGCACACCGCAATCGTCGTACTCTACATTGGTATATGCCTCTATTATTAAAAACAATTTAGCCGGTGGTTTTAAATACCGGGTAATACCTTTCGATACCACACACTCGGTACTGCACGAGCGTGTAACTAATTGCTGCTATGTAACCAGTAACGACCGCATGCCACAGGATGATATAGGTATTCCATTGCCCGATAGCAGCCTTAACCTGATAGCTTCATGGATAATGCACGGTGCCCGCGATATGTTTGGTAATGTGCCCCGCCTGCCCAACAAAGAGCCTGAGATTTTGTATAGCTATATCACCGCCTTTGATACTATTTCGCTTATTCCCCCTTTTGCCTTTCCTACATTGCGTTATGATACTGTGAGGCTGGGCGGTATTGATTACAATCCGTTTATAGTACCGGTAAATAAAAGCGTGTTTTACCTGGTAGTATATGTAAATGACGATAGCACTGCAGCGGCGGATATGCTGGTTAACAAACTGAAAATTTCGACCGATGCCGATAACTTTACCTCGGCGCAGCAGTATACTGCTTCCTTTGTAAATTATACGGGCCTTAATTTTTGGCTGATGACCGTGCCTACCAATAACCTGCCGGCCAACGATACCCTGTTTATGCGCTATTACATGAATGATGGCGACCATGCTGCCAATACCGAGTTTCCAAGAAATGAATTGCCGCTTCCTTATAAAACCATTTGGTCATTTATAAGGCAATAGGTGTAAATCAAAAATTGAAGTATGAAATCTCTCTTTGCAATTTTAGCTATATCGGCGGTACTGTTTTCTTTTTCGGGCTGTAAAAAAGAGGAAGCTATATCGGCAGTGCCGGATATAAAATTTGTATCGTTTTCGCCCGCCACTGCCCAAAAGTATGTAGATGAAATAGAGGTTACGATTGAATACACCGATGGAGATGGCGACCTTGGTGAAAACACGCCCGATGTAAAAAACCTGTTTTGCACCGATAGCCGCAACAATGTAACCTACGAGTTTCGTATAAGCCAGCTGGCACCCGACGAAGCAAAAATTATTATAAAGGGCCAGCTTAAATTTCATTTGCCCCCACAGGGTTTTATAGATGATAACAACACCACGGAAACCACTACCTATTCGATTTATGTAAAAGACCGGGCCGGTAACCAAAGCAATACCGTGCAAACGTCTACGCTCACCATTAATAGATAGCTAAGGAGATTTTTGTATTTTTAGCTACCCAAATCAAACACGGTGAATGCGCTCATGAATCTTGCTTCCAGAATAGACCACACTTTACTTAAGGCAGATGCTTCGGAAAAAGAAATAAAAAAACTTTGCGCCGAAGCTAAGGAGCACGGCTTTGCTGCTGTTTGCATTCCACCTTATTTTGTACGCAAGTGCAAACTATGGTTAAACGATTGCGAAGTGAAAGTGGCTACTGTAGTAGGTTTTCCGTTGGGTTATAGCCACACACCGGCTAAGGTAGAAGAGGCGCGGCGCGCTATTGATGAAGGTGCCGATGAGGTAGATATGGTAATTAATATAATTGCCCTAAAAGCCGGTGACTGGAATTATTTAAAAAATGAATTGACCAGCGTGGCTACTATTGTGCAGCTGCGCGGTGGCAAGCTAAAGGTAATACTGGAAACGGGCCTGCTTACCGATGCAGAAATAATTAAAGCATGCGAGTTGTGTGCCGAAATGACGGTAGACTTTGTAAAGACTTCTACCGGTTATAGCCAGCCGGGTGCTACCGTAGAGGCCGTTAAATTGTTAAGAGCTAACCTGCCCAGAGCAATAAAAATAAAAGCAAGTGGTGGAATCCGCGATAAAGAGTTTGCTTTGCAGCTGATTGAAGCCGGTGCCGACCGCTTGGGTTGCTCGGCCAGCGTAAGTATAGTTTCATGAAAAAGAATACACGTTTTTTAGGATTGATTTTCATCCCGGTATTTTGCAGTATATGGTCGGCAACCTGTTTTGCGCAGGATACGGCTACCGTAAACAGCAACCAGAATTTCACCATTAAGCAGGATGCAGGTATATCTGAACTGCTGTACAATTACAAAGAGTATAACCGCAAGCGCGAGTTTGCCGATGGGTTCCGCATACAGATAAAATACACCGATGTGCGCGACGAAGTTTACCAAAGCAAGGCAGCCCTGTATAAAGAGTTTTCAGATTTAGCTTCGTATGTAGAGTATGAGCAACCCTATTATAAGTTGCGGATAGGCGATTTTAAAACCCGCCTGGATGCTACCTACTACCTGCAGCAGGTTATTTCCCTTTACCCCGGTGCGTTTATAGTGCGCGATAAAATAAAAATTAAATAAGACAGCCAGATGAAAGACAAAATTAAAGCGCTGTCAGAAAAATACTTTCCGCGCGTAGTTGAGCTGCGCAGGCATATACACGCTAACCCCGAGTTAAGCTGGCAAGAGGTAGAAACCGGCAAATTGGTAGCTACCGAACTTATGCGCCTGGGTATAGAGGTGCAAACCCGCGTAGCTAAAAATGGTGTGGTGGGCTTACTAAAAGGCCGGAACCCTGAGTCGCACTGTATTGCCCTGCGCGCCGATATGGATGCATTGCCTATAACCGAGGAGAATAAAATTGATTTTTGTTCGAAGAATACAGGTGTAATGCATGCCTGCGGGCACGATGTACACACCAGTAATTTGTTAGGTGTGGCTATGATACTTTCTGAAATGAAAGATGAAATAGAAGGCACTATCAAATTTATCTTTCAGCCCGCTGAGGAGAAAATACCAAGCGGTGCTGAGGCTATGATACAGGCCGGTGTGTTGCAGAACCCTGCACCGGATAAAATTTTTGGCCTGCATGTATCGCCCGAATTAGAAGCCGGTACTTTTGGTTTTTGCGGCGGCCGGTTTATGGCCAGCAGCGATGAAATTTATTTAAAAGTAATAGGCAAAGGAGGCCATGCAGCCAACATAGCCGAATTGAAAAATCCACTGCTGATTGCTGCAGAGTTGCTGATAGAGCTAAAAGTTCTTAGCGACCCTCAGCAGCCTGTAGTGCTGTCGTTTGGCAAAATAGAAGGGAAGGGGGCAACCAACGTAGTACCCGATGTAGTAGAAATAGCCGGCACGCTCCGCTGTTTTGATGAAGACATGCGGATGCAACTACACAAACAAATCGAGTTTATCTGCGAGCGGGTAACAGAGAAATACCTGGCCCATTGCGAGGTTACTATATTAAAGGGCTACCCCGTTTTGATAAACAATGAGCAGCTAACAACCGATGCAAAGGCAATTAGCCGTGAATATATAGAAGGTAAGAATGTAAAAGATATACCGGTGCGCATGGGCAGCGAAGACTTTGCTTACTACACGCACCATGTACCGGCCTGCTTTTACCGCTTAGGTGTGGGCAATAAAAAACTGGGTATCATGTCCGGTCTTCATACCCCAACTTTTAATATAGACGAAAGCGCACTAAAAGACAGCATAGGCCTGATGAGCTACCTGGCACTTAATGCGTAGGCTATGGCTACTCCACCATTAACTTTCCACTCTTCAACACCTCACCGCTCTTGCTTTTCAACTGGTAGAAGTAAACGGCACGTGCTGCATTATCTATACTGATTTTTGTTGTGCTATTTTTAATGGCAGATGTATAAATCAGGCTACCATTCACATCCGTAACCACCACATCGCTGCCAAGTAAATCATTGCTGACTGTCAACTGCCAATTGCCAACTGTGCTCGGGTTAGGATACACGGATATTGTTGCATTGCTATTTATATCATTAATGGCTGTAGGTGCTGCCGGGGTTATTTCCAGCAGTCGCACCGGTGTGCCGTCGCTCCAGTTGCCCATGCCATGCTGCTCGGGCGTATCGCCAAAGGCATACTCGCAGTTTTCGTTGCGCAGGGCGCAATCCATCAGCGCGTCCTGTAGTTTCCAGTACAGGTAAAAATCTACACCATCTACCGGCCCGCTACCCGATGCCAGTATGAATAAATTCGACTCGCCATTATCAAAAGCAACATCGCCCGCCAATGGTGCAAAATGCGATGCGTCAGAAGATGGGTTACCATGGTTATCGGTACGTTGTGTTACCAGGTTTTTGCGGCTGGTGGGCACGTTTACTGTTTGGTTAAACAGGGTAGTGCCCGGGGCGGTACCTACAATTACATCTTCGGTGCCCACAGCTATCAGGTATTTTACATCACCGGGAAAAGCTGAATAATCGGGCATTAAAAAACCCGCCGCCCCCGGCTGCATACTAAAGGCTGTAAGTGGTTTGGGCAGGCCGTATTGCGCATGCAGCATAGTCATGTTAGCAGTTAGCACCCCGCCCACTGAGTGGCCAAGTATGAAATAATTTTCCATTCGTCCCTTTACATGGCCGGGCTGTTGTATGGTATCTAACCCCCGGCGTATGCCGTGCGCACAGCTATCGTTAAAGGTTGTGTTAGATGTGTTTAAGTCCTTTTGATAACGGGGATAAATTACAATGTTGCCCTTGCGCACCAGGTGCTTTATAAATGCGCCATATAGCTTGGGGTTGGTTTCACCAAGGCCATGTATAAATATGACCACATTGGCCGAATCGGGCGTGGGGCTGTTGGGCTCATACAACCAAAAATCGCCGCCGCTGCCATTGGTGCCGTAATCGTATTGGGTTACACCGCCGTGTATATACTCGCTGCCACCGGGGCCTGTGGCCGGTTGAGTGGGCTGGGTAATTTGCGCCGATGCAATAAGAGAGAAAACAACAGATAAAGAAAGTAGTAGTTGTTTCATAAATTGGGGATTTGTTGGATTGAATATAGAACTTAGCCCTTGAACGGCGAAAAAATGTTTTTGCAACTGGCAAGGTGCTTGAAATACATTTTAAAAACCACTCATGAAAAATTTAATCCCGCATTTATTGCTCACTTTTTTGCTGGCATCCTGCAACAACAAACCCACTGAAATTACCAATGAAAACACGCGCGATACACTTGTAATTGTGCACCGCGATACGGTGGTAGTTATACAGCAGGCCGGGCCGCCGGCCGCCGCTTTGCCGCAGCCCAAACCAGCGACCGAAAAACCCGTAGTAAAAGAAACGAAGCCTACACCACCTGCCATTCCGCAAAAAATTGCTAAAAATGAAGATGCATCAGATACCACCTATCATTACTATGTCAACAAGCGGGTTTCGGTAAAAATTACGCCCTGGGTAAACAGCGAGCGATGGGTTTTGCTCTACAATCTTAAAGGTGAAGAAACCTACCGCCAGCAAGAAGTACATAAAAGCTATACCGAAAGAGCAGAGCTGAAATTCCATCCCAACGGAGCTGTTTCTACAATGGAGATACATTCTAATCCGGGCGCCAGCATGTATTGGTACGAAACCAATATCACCTTTGGCACCACCAACGACCCTATTCAAAAATTGAGCGAGCGCAAACCTGTTGACAGATTGGAAATGAACCAACCGTGGGAATATTGGGATAACAAAACGAAACAATGGAGAAAGCAGGAAGTGCAGGAGTAACGCAGTTTCATTACTAGCAATAACATAAACGGTGTAACGCCTTTTTAGTGGGGGCGTACTACTTTAAGCTAGCAGGGTTCTGCTTTTATCAGCCCGAAAGACTTTACGGGCTTAGCTGATTTTGTTTTGAATGACCGGGAATAGAAGTAGAAACCTGTGCTTAGAAAGTAATGCTTACGGTGGCTATATTGGTTTGGTTACCAGTGTAGCTATACCTCTCCAGATTAACATCGTTAATTACAGGGCTGAAACCCAGGGCAGGACCCATTTCCTGTGCCTGGCGGCGGTATTTGGCACCGCGGCCAAGCAGGATAGGGCCAATGATAGTACAGGGTATACCTGCTATAGTAAGTAATGTACCGGCAATAGCGCGCTCTACATTCTGGTTGCGGGTGCGGTTCATAGACGCCCTGAACTCGGTAGCGGTGAGTGTAATGCCGCTGGCTAAAAATACCACGCCCACACTTGTAATAACCGCACCGGCTACAGTGCGCGAAGCAGCCATTTTGTGGAGTTGCTCGTAATTGTGATAGCGGCGGTGATTGTCGCGTACGTCTCTGTTATCGCGCACATCCCTGTCTTGGCGCGGCGGTCTGGTTGTGGTGGGTGGTGTAGTAATGGGCGCTTCGGCACTGGAGAAAACATCGTGTGTGCCATTTTTATATTTAACCATGAATACATCGGCCTTGGCTACAATGTGCAGGGGGCCGCTTATATTATCGAACTTGCGATAACTGATTTCGGATACATCTATTACTTCTATTTTAACCAACAGCTGGTCGCCATTGCGCATTACGAGCGTATCCTGCGCAAATGCACCTATAGCAGTACCCACAAAAAACAGAAGGACAAAAAAGTGTTTATGCATACTAGAACGTAAAACTAACAGTTCCTACCTTATTGTAATTAAAAGCACGACCGTAGCGATCCAGATTGGTATCGTGTATAGGGGTAAAGCCCATGGTAGGTTGTTGCTGCTTAACAGTGCGGGCCATACGGCGGTATTTAACCCCTTTGCTGAGGGTGATGGGCCCGACCACCAGGGCAGCCACGCTGGTCATTACCAGCGCAATGCCGGCTACCATTTGCCCATCGTTGGTGCTTGTGTAGCCATATCCATACTGGTCGTAGTAATAAGAATTGGCGGTAGATGCCAGTGCAGCGCCTGTAACCAATAGAGGCAGGCTAAGGCCGGTTAGCACCGCACCGGCTACTATACGCTTAGTGCCGGCTTTGCGCAATTGGTTGTAGTCGCCGCCAAAGGGCATAGGTTTATTACCATACGCGCCATGAGCGGAAGCTGATGGCTGATAGTTGGCAAACACATCTTTGGTTCCGTTTTCGTATTTAATCATAAATACATCGGTTTTGAGGATGGTGTAAAGAGGGCCGGTAGGGTTATCGGTTTTTTTGTATTTGATATCTGTCAGGCCTATTTCCTGTACTTTGGCTTTTACCTCTTCGCCGGTGCGTAGGATAATATTGTCCTGTGCAAGAGTTAGGTTGATAAAAGCTACCAGGGCCAGAATGGAAGTGATTAAATTTTTCATATTAGTGTGATATGTGTGGTAAAGTTCGGAAAAAACCTTAAACGCAGATGCTAAAAAAATATTGCCACAAGACGCGAAGAAACCAATGGAGTGCCCCGTTATTTGTTAAGCATGCGCCTTTGTGGCGATTACATTAGTAATGGATAATCTTTACCGTTTTGTGACGGTTATCGGCAGTAGTTAGCTGAAGGCAATAGGCCCCCGCGGCAATATTCTCCAAATTGAGTTGTATGTTTTTATCGTAGAAGTTTTGTTGTAATACGGTTTTGCCGGACAGGTCGGTTAAAGTTACCCCGTCAATATATGTTTCGGCGTTTATCATCAGCGTATTTCCGGCAGGGTTAGGGTAAATGGCAGAGGCAAAACTTGCCGGCCCGGCAATAGATGTAATGGTTGGGTTTTTTGTAATAGATACGCGCTTTATTGAATCGGCATCGTAGCGCTGGCCCTGGTATATGTAAAACTGTACAACACTGGCATACTCCAGCAATACATTGGGTGTATTGGGCTGATACCACCGGTAATAGCGGCCTTCGTAAAACAAAGAATCTTCCGGGCTGTCTTCATCGTACTCGCGATACACTTCGCGGGTATTTATGCGCAGCACGTTGTTGTAGGTGCCGGTGGGCAATATCAGTGTGCCATAAGCATCAGCTTTTACGAACACATTGCCATAGAACACAGGATACTCGTCGTAAAAAGTATCGGTAAACTGATTGTTATAAGTAAACGGAAATGTTAGCTGTTTTTGCGGGTCCTGGTAAATTTTAAAGTCGGAAAAACTTCTGGTGCCGTAATATTCGTACTTGCTGTTATCAATATACGTATAGGCATAAGCCGGTCCGAGGCCAGTCCAACCACCGACCGCACGGTTAACCACACTTGGAAACTCTGAGTAATAGTAAGTGGTATCGGCCTGCACGGTATTTTGTGTGCTGCTACCCAATGAAGTATCGAGGGTAGCAAAATTCCAGGTTACGTTGGCGCCAGTTGCACCAGGATTGAAGTTGTTGGTAGCCGCTACGCCCGATTTGAGGTATGTGGTAACAGCACCCACCGGTGCTATTACATTGCTGTTAATTACCGGTTGGGCAAATATGCCTGCTACCGAACATACAAAGGCTAAAAGGAAAAAGTGTTTCATTATGCAGGGGTTTTTGTTCGGCATGAATATAAGTAAAACATAACTTGAAGCAAACAACTTTTTACCAATGATTGGAAGTTGCCCTGACAGAAAATCTGATTAAACGGCACCCAATCCCCCACCTAAATCCTCCCTCCAGGGGAGGACTTGAACAGCCCAAAACAAAACAGCCGCCTTGTTTTTAAGCAAGGCGGCTGTTTGCACAATTTAGCTTATAGTGTTACGATTTAATAATGCTGACACCTACTTCGCGCAGTGCCTTTTCGTCTACCGGTGTAGGTGCGTCCATCATAAGGTCGCGGCCGCCACTGGTTTTAGGGTAGGCAATTACATCGCGGATGGTATCGCCACCGGTCATTAGCATTACTATTCGATCTAAGCCGAAAGCACAACCACCGTGCGGTGGTGCACCGTACTTAAATGCATTGAGCATAAAGCCGAATTTCTTATCGCGGTCTTCGGGGGTTAATCCGAGGTTGTTGAACACACGCTCCTGTATATCTTTTTGGTGAATACGGATACTGCCCGAAAGGATTTCATTTCCGTTCATTACCATGTCGTAGGTTTGCGCACGTACACGGGTAGGGTCGGTATCGAAGTATTGTAAATCCTCTGGATGCGGTGAGCAGAACGGGTGGTGGGCAAAGGTTATCTCTCCACTCTCTTCGTCTTTTTCGAACAATGGGAAATCTACTATCCAAAGCACGCTCCATGCCTTAGGGTCTATCCAGTTGTTCTTTTTACCCAGCTCTAAACGCAAGTCGCCAAGCGATTTGCGCACTTTAGAGGTTTTATCGGCAGCCAGTAAAAGCAAATCACCTTTTTCTGCATTAAATGCCTTACCTATTTCGCGCAGCTGCTCTTCGTTGAAGAATTTATCAATAGATGATTTAACGGTGCCATCTTCATTAAACTTTATGTTTACCAAACCACTTAAACCGCGGTGGCTGGCTTTTACAAACTCGGTAAGCTCGTCGGTTTGCTTGCGCGAGTAAGCGGCACAGCCTTTGGCATTAAGGCCTGCAACTATACCTCCACTAGCAATAGCATTGTTGAACACTGCAAAATCATTAGTTGGCAATACATTATTCAACTCTACAATCTTACAATCGAAACGCAGGTCCGGCTTGTCGCTGCCATAGTATTTAAGGGCATCATCATAGCTTAGGCGGGGCAGCTCGGGCAAATCGTAGCTGAGTACCTTTTTAAATACGTGCTGTATCAGGCCACCAAAGGTTTCGAATATATCTTCTTGGTGTACAAAGCTCATTTCGCAATCTACTTGTGTAAACTCCGGCTGGCGGTCGCCGCGGAAATCCTCATCGCGGAAACAACGCACAATCTGGTAGTAGCGATCCATACCGGCTACCATCAACAGCTGCTTTAATATCTGTGGTGATTGGGGCAGGGCATAAAAACTGCCGTGCTGCAGGCGAGAAGGCACTAAAAAGTCACGGGCACCCTCCGGTGTTGACTTAATAAGGTTAGGGGTTTCTATTTCTATAAACGCTTTATCATCCAGGTATTCGCGCACGGCTTTGTTAATCTGCGCGCGCATAATAAGCGTGTCGCGCATTTTGGGGCGGCGTATATCCAGGTAGCGGTATTTAAGGCGCAGCTCTTCGTTACCATCGGTATCGTTTTCGATAATGAAAGGCGGCGTTTCGCTCTCGCTAAGCACGGTCAAGTCCTTTACGGTAATTTCTATTTCGCCGGTAGGCATGTTCAGGTTTTTGCTGCTGCGCTCGGTTACTATACCTTTTATCTGAATTACAAATTCGCGTCCCAGCTTATTGGCGCGGTCGCACAGGGCAGCATCGCTTTCGGTGTTAAACACCAGCTGGGTAATACCGTAGCGGTCGCGCAGATCTACAAAGGTCATACCGCCCAGGGCCCGTGTTTTTTGCACCCAGCCGCTAAGGGTTACTTCATTTCCAACATTTGATAAATTCAATTCTCCGCAGGTGTTCGATCTATACATATACTATTTAGTTTAAAGGGCGGCTAAAATAATTATTTGCAGAACACAAATTTGTGCAGAGTTGCGAATGCCTGCGTGAGAGACGGATGGGCATTTAGGTTTAACAGGAAAATATTTGCAGAGTTTGCAGCGTTTGCAAGTTTGTTAGCGTCTATGTATTGAAAGCCGTAAAATATGTGCCCCGTCTATTCACCCAGCACTGCTTACATGGGGGATAAAAGTAAAACTGAAGTGAACGCAGTACTGTATAGTAAAGGATGGCCACTTAACAATGTTGCACATAGCCTGACTTGTACGGCCTGAAAAAAGGAAATTTATAAGCGTAAAAAGCGTTTATATAAAATCGGAAAATGTTAAAGAAAAAAGCATAGAGATTGTATTAATACGGCAAAAATGATTTAAATTGTAAGATAGAGCCGTAGAAATGTAACTTTTGAGGGGGTACGGCGAATAAGTAAGTGATGAATTCTGTGAAATATTTTTGATAAAAATTTTGCCGATGCGAAATTTTTCTATTTTTAGTCATCTATTAAACCGAGATAAATGAAAAAAGTTTTACCAATTATCCTCCTTGTAGTGGCCATGTTCAGGGCTTCTGCTCAAGACCCTCACTTCTCACAGTTCTATATGTCGCCGTTGTATTTGAACCCGGCTATGACTGGTGCTTTTGATGGCAACTACCGCCTTACAGGTTTGTTCCGTGGACAGTGGGGCAGCATATTGCAAAATGAGCAAACACCGATGTATCGTACATATACATTCTCTGCCGATTTTAGAACCAACAAAGGTTTTGCAAAGGGAGATGCATTTGGATTTGGTGCTTCATTTATAGGTGACCAGGCCGGTGAAAGCAAGTTTGGTTACAATGTAGGTGGATTGGCTTTGGCTTACCACAAATCGCTGAACCAGAAAAACACGAACTACTTAACATTAGGTTTCTCATCGCAGATATTTCAGCAAACAATTGATTTTTCGCACCTGCAGTTTGGCAGCCAGTGGGACGGCAGCGCTTATAATGCGCAATTGCCTACCAATGAGTTTTTGGTAGATAACAGATTTATGTATTGGGATATAAACGCCGGCTTGCTATGGTACATGAAGATTAGCAAAAGAGTAAACGTTTATTTAGGAGCTTCGGCATTTCACTTAAACCGCCCTGCTATTTCTTTCCTGGGCGATAAGAACGTGCGCTTAAATATGAAATTTGTAGGCCATGGCGGTGTGCGTTTCCCATTGAAAGGCAGATTTGACATGCAGCCTAAGTTTATCTTTATGAGCCAGGGTAAATCGCTGGAGATGATATTGGGTACTGACTTCAGAATATTATTTGAAGAGAGATTCCCTGATGGCAATCACTTTAAGGCAGGTGCTATGTTCCGTATGGTAGGCGGCGACCCTAACGCACCATGGAGAGATAAGAGAATGGTAGCAGAAGCGGTAATATTAAATGCCGGTGTAGTATGGAACGGGCTTGAGCTTGGTGTAGCTTACGATATAAACGTATCGCAATTGATAAGCGGTAGCAAATCGAGAGGTGGATTTGAAGTAGGGCTTGCTTATGTAGGCAAATGGAAGAAGAGAGGCCCTCAGACAATTTACTGCCCTCGTTTCTAATTTCTATAAAAACAAAAGCAAAACGCCCCCCGATAAA
This sequence comes from Chitinophagales bacterium, assembly GCA_035299425.1. Lineage (GTDB taxonomy): Bacteria > Bacteroidota > Bacteroidia > Chitinophagales > LD1 > Bog-950. Next base: position 18,365 of record DATGWP010000230.1, read on the forward strand.
CGAGGGGCGTTTTGCTTTTTTATAAATGATAGTCGGTAATTTAATTTAGGTTCGCCCTTATGGATTCGTTAGATCTGTTATTAGTGCCGCTTTATATAGCTATATCGTATTTTATAGCTAATATGATAAAGTCGAGGCATGCTGCCGATCCAATATATGCGCGCTACTACATGCGTGGGCTGCATTATAAAATGCTTGGCACAATAGGATTTGCGCTTATTTATCTGCTGTATTATAAGGGAGGGGACAGTATCAATTACTTTTTAGCGGCCAAGCCGCTTTACCAGTACACGTTTTCTAACCCGGGCGATTACCTGGAGTTTATAACCAACCCTTTAAGTTCTTATCCCCAAAGCTGCTGGTACCAGGCTTACGTTTCGGGTGTAGATTTTTTGCTACGAAGCAACACCACGCTTACAGTAATAAGATTTGTATCGGTAGTTAACCTGTTTTGTTTTAATTCATATATATCTTGCTGTATAACATTCGCCATAGTATCGTATTACTTTATTTTCAAAACGTTCAGGCTCTTTGTAGCCATTCATCCAGCGCTTGAAAAAGAATTTTCAGTTGCATTTTTAATGATACCGTCGGCTATTTTCTGGGGCTCGGGGGTAGGTAAGGATACAATTATGTTTTCGGGTATCATGTATTTTTTTTACTGCTTTTACCGCCTGGTAATACTAAAGCAGAGCATTATATCCAATATTATAAAACTTATAATTACAGCGTACCTTATATCCATAGTACGTGGGTTTATTATTGTTACACTGGCACCCTGCCTGATCTTAATGGCAGCCATTTATTACCGAAACTCTATACAGAGCTCGGCCTTACGATTTTTAGCGTTGCCACTTTTTGTGGGTGGGGGGTTACTAGTTTCCTACATTTTTATTCAAAACATAGGAAACCAAATGCAATCCTATAGTCTGGATAGTATGCAAAAAACTGCAGAAGGCTTTAAAAGCTGGCACACTTACCTTGGCGATACGCAAGGAGGCTCAGCATATTCGCTGGGTAACGATGTGGATTATAGTACAGCAGGAATTTTGCGCAAAGCCCCTCTGGCTATAGCCATAGCTTTGTTTGGGCCATTTGTATGGCAGATACGCAACCCTGTAATGCTGTTATCGGGAATAGAGAGCCTTATTTTTCTTTATTTCTTTTTTAAAGTGTTTTTAAACATGCGTGCATATAGGGCTTTGGGCATAATTTTTAAAGACCATCTTATTATGTTTTGCATACCATTTGTAATAATAATAGCACTGGCCGTAGGGATGACCAGCTTTAACTATGGCGCCCTTGTGCGATATAAAATACCTCTTTTGCCCTTTTTCGCTGTGCTTATTGCCATTACCCGTTATCGCATAAACAGCCGAAAATCTGATTAGCCTATTTTTAGGAAAGGTAAGTAGCAAAGCAATGGCCTTTATTAAGGTATTTTTTTTATCCTTGCGATGTGAAAAAAGCATTAATTACAGGCGTAACCGGCCAGGATGGAGCATACCTGGCTGAGTTACTGTTGAAAAAGGGGTACGAGGTTCACGGTATAAAGAGAAGAAGCTCCTTATTTAATACCGGCCGTATTGATCATTTGTACGAGGACCCTCACCAGACAAACCGCGATTTTTTTCTACACTACGGCGATTTGAGCGATTCGACGAATGTGATACGCCTGGTGCAGGAAGTGCAGCCCGATGAGATTTATAACCTGGGCGCGATGTCGCATGTAAAAGTTAGTTTCGATGAGCCGGAATACACAGCTAATGTGGATGGGCTGGGCGCGTTGAGAATATTGGAGGCCGTGCGCTTGCTGGGCCTAACTAAAAAAACAAAGGTTTACCAGGCTTCTACCAGTGAGTTATATGGTTTGGTGCAACAGATACCGCAAACAGAAAAAACACCGTTTTACCCGCGTTCGCCTTATGGAGTAGCCAAATTATATGCCTACTGGATAACTGTAAACTACCGCGAAGCCTTTAATGTATTTGCGTGCAATGGCATCTTGTTTAACCACGAAAGCCCTATAAGAGGCGAAACCTTTGTAACGCGCAAAATTACCCGCGCAGTGGCTAAAATTGCGCTAGGCCTGGAGGAGAAATTGTACATGGGTAATATGGATAGTAAGCGCGATTGGGGCCATGCCCGCGACTATGTAGAGGGCATGTGGCGCATATTGCAGCAAGACCAACCAGATGATTATGTGCTGGCCACCGGCATAACCACCAGTGTACGTGATTTTATTGTAAAAGCATTTAAAGAAGCCGGGATAGAAATTTCTTTTACCGGTACAGGCATAAATGAAAAGGGAGTAATTGAAAAATGCCTGAATGACGAATTTAAACTGGAGAAGGGTAAAGTAGTAGTAGAGGTAGACGAAGCCTATTTCAGGCCGGCGGAAGTAGACCTGCTAATAGGTGATGCCACCAAAGCGCGCGAAAAACTAGGCTGGGAGCCGCAAACAGACCTGGATACGCTGATTAAAGAGATGGTGAGCAGCGACCTTGCCCTGTTTAAAAAAGAGCACTACCTGATACAAGGAGGCCATAAGGTAAGTATACCTAAAGAATAACCCAAAGATGATACCCGTAACCAAATCGTTTTTACCACCACTGGAAGAATACACAAAATTGCTGGAAGGCATATGGGAGCGGGTGCATTTAACCAATAACGGGCCGCTGCTTTTAGAACTGGAAGAAAAATTAAAAAACTACCTGGGGTCAAAACATTTTATTTTTTTAAACAACGGTACTTCGGCCATACAAATAGCAATAAAGGGGCTTGATTTAAAAGGAGAAATTATAACCACTCCATTTTCGTATGTAGCTACAACCTCGTCGATAGTATGGGAAAACTGTACGCCGGTGTTTGCTGATATAGAAGAATCGACGCTTACCATTGATGCGAACCGTATTGAAGAACTAATAAGCCCGCAAACTTCAGCCATACTTGCCACGCACGTGTATGGTATACCCTGCAATATAGAGAAAATTGAAAAGCTGGCTAAAAAGCACAACTTAAAAGTAATTTATGATGCAGCCCATGCTTTTGGAGTAAAGTACAACGGACAGGCACTGACAAATTTTGGCGATGCATCTACCCTTAGTTTTCATGCAACAAAATTGTTTCACTGCACCGAAGGTGGGGCACTGATAACCAACGATGAAAATGCAGCGCACCGGTTTTCATATATGCGTAATTTTGGGCACAAGGGCCAGGAAGATTTTTGGGGCCTTGGGATAAATGCCAAGAACTCTGAATTTCATGCAGCGATGGGCTTGTGTGTTTATAAGCACCTGGAGGCTATAATTGACCGCCGCAAAGAACTAAGTGAGTTGTATGACCAACTTCTACTAAACCAAAACCTGCCCCTGGTGCGGCCTAAAATGCGCGAAAGGACAGAATATAATTATGCTTATTACCCGGTAGTATTTGAAGACGAAAAAACGCTGCTGGATGTACGCGATGCCTTGAATGCCTCCTTTATATATCCGCGGAGATATTTTTATCCGAGCCTTTCGGAATTGCCTTATGTAAAAAAACATGAGGTACCTGTGGCAGAAAGTATATCGCCACGGGTAATGTGCCTGCCTTTGTACCACGATTTAAAAACAGAAGACGTGCATAAAATATGCGGCATTATTGTAAAGATTTTAAAGTTTAAATGACTGAGATGAGCAGGGAAGCTGAAAACGAACTGTGGTCGGAGGAAATCTCTACCAAAAGGGGGCTGTTAGACTTTAAACTAAACGAATTATGGCGCTACCGCGACTTAATAACGATGTTTGTAAAACGGGATTTTGCAAGCACCTATAAGCAAACTGTGCTTGGGCCCTTGTGGTTTTTTATAAGCCCGTTTATGACAGTACTGATGTATACGTTTGTATTTAGCACCATAGCAGGTATACAAACGGATAGTATTCCGGCACCGTTATTTTATTTAACGGGCACCACCTTATGGAACTATTTTAACCAGTGTTTCCTTTCTTCATCGGGTACGTTTATCAATAACGCAAGTATATTCGGCAAGGTTTACTTTCCGCGATTGGTTTCCCCTATATCCAGTATTATTTCAAATCTTATTAAGTTTTTCATCCAGCTGGCGGTATTAGTAGTTATAATCGTCTATTACGTGCTGTTCAGAGATTTTGAAGTGCATGTAAGTATTTACATTTTGCTTTTCCCGGTGTTGGTTTTATTGATGGCGGGTATTTCGTTTGGTGTTGGTGTAATAACCTCGGCATTAACTACCAAATACCGCGACTTACAGTTATTTATAAATTATGGTGTAGCAATGCTTATGTATGCTACCCCGGTAATTTATCCTATATCGCAGGTTCCAGAACGATTTAAGCCATATCTTATGCTAAACCCGCTGTCGCCGATAATTGAAACGTTTAGGTATAGTGTTTTTGGTGTGGGTGTTTTTTCGTGGGGCGGGTTGGGTTATAGCGCCGTATTTATGACGGTAGTAGTGTTTATTGGAATAGTTATTTTTAACCAGGTGGAGAAAACCTTTATGGACACTGTATAACTATGAGCGATATTGTAATAAAAAGCGAAAATATATCGAAGCTTTACAGGCTGGGCAATGTAGATATTGCCAACTTTAAAGATGATATAGTGCGTTTGTGGGCTACTGCCAGAGGCAAAGAGGACCCGGCGATAGCTTTGGCAGAAAGTAATGACAGGTCACAAAAAGCAGACTCTGATTATGTGTGGGCCTTGAAGGATATTAACTTTACTGTAAAGCAGGGCGATGTGCTGGGGGTAATTGGCCGCAACGGTGCCGGCAAAAGCACCTTGCTTAAAATATTAAGCAAGGTTACATCGCCCACTACGGGCAGCATTAAAGTAAAAGGAAGGATAGCCAGCCTGCTGGAGGTGGGCACGGGTTTTCATCCGGAACTTACAGGGAGAGAAAACATGTACCTTAACGGGCATATACTTGGAATGACCAAGCGTGAGATTGACAGGAAATTTGATGAAATAGTTGATTTTGCCGGGGTGGAAAAGTACCTTGAAACACCCGTAAAGAGATATAGCAGTGGTATGTATGTACGCCTGGCCTTTGCAGTAGCTGCGCACCTGGAGCCTGAGATATTGATAGTAGACGAAGTGCTGGCAGTGGGCGATGCAGAATTTCAGAAAAAGTGCCTGGGCAAAATGCAGGATGTAAGCAAAAATGAAGGCCGAACAATATTATTTGTAAGCCACAATATTGCATCTATAAGACAACTATGTACAACCGGTTTACTGATGCATAATGGCAGAATGCAGTATGCCGGTAGTATATATGAAACTGTAGACCGCTATCTGGCATTAAGCAAGCGCACTAACCTATCTAGTAAATTTGAAAAATCGAGCCTGCAGGGCAAAGCCATAGAAATAACCGGAGCGGAGTTATCTGATGGAGACAACCATGAACAGCAAGAGTTTAGCATTACAGAGCCTATAGTGGTGAAACTAAAGATACACTGCACCCAAAAGGTACCTAACCTGTACGGTTATATTACTGTAAAGAATAAACAGGAGGAGTTGTTTATTGAGTCCGATACGTTTGACAACCCACCCAACTGCCTTGAGAACTTACAGGTGGGCGATAATGAGTATAAAATAGTAATAAACCCCTATATACTGCCGCATGGGGAGTATTCGGTTTACGTATCTTTAACTTCGTCGTATTCAGAAAATTTTACGGTAGATACACCCGGCGATATCCTAACCTTTGCAGTGGTAGATGAAACCACTGAAAGAGGGCATCACCGGCAAGCAAAAACAAGTCAATTACTAAAGTGGGAATTACAAAATGCTGTCTAACAAATCAATATTAATTACCGGGGGAACCGGTTCGCTGGGCAAAGAACTTACCAAGAACATTTTTGAGAAATGGCCGGATGTAAAACGGCTGGTAATATTCTCGCGCGATGAGCAAAAACAATTTCAAATGGCGCAGGATTATCCTGAGTCGAAATATCCTGCTATCCGCTATTTTATTGGTGATGTGCGTGATAAAGAGAGATTGAAACGTGCTTTTACCGGTGTGGATTATGTAATTCATACGGCTGCTATGAAGCATGTGCATATAGCTGAGTACAACCCTGACGAGTGCGTAAAGACCAATATAGGGGGAGCAGAGAATGTGATAAAGGCGGCGCTGGAAAGCAATGTAAGCAAGGTAGTGGCTTTGTCTACTGATAAGGCATGCGCCCCTATTAACCTGTATGGTGCTACTAAACTTACATCGGATAAGTTGTTTATTGCAGCCAACAATATTAAAGGCCAGCAGGATATCTGCTTTTCGGTGGTGCGCTATGGCAATGTAATGGGCTCTAACGGCTCGGTTATTCCTTTCTTTCTTAAAAAGAAAAGAGAAGGAGTGCTACCTATTACAAATGCAGATATGACCCGGTTTAACATATCGCTGCAAGAAGGTGTAGATATGGTGCTACATGCACTTGAGACTGCCTGGGGCGGAGAGGTGTTTGTACCTAAAATCCCATCGTATAAAATTTTAGATGTAGCTGAGGCTATAGGCCCGGAGTGTACACATCCAATTACCGGCATACGGCCCGGCGAAAAAATTCATGAAGAAATGATTACGAGTTCCGACTCGTTTACCACTTACGACCTGGGCAAATACTACGTAATATTGCCGCAGGTGCCTTGCTGGAATCTGGAAGACTACATCAAGCATTTTAAAGCCAAGCCAGTTCCTCAGGGATTTAATTACACCTCGGGCGAAAACACCCAATGGGAAACCGTAGAAAGCCTTAGAAAGTTGATAAAAGAAAATGTGGATCCCACGTTTAATGTTTAAATTATGACAAAGAGCATACCGTACGGCCGGCAACACATAACCCAGGAAGATCTGGAAGCGGTAACCAGCACGCTACAGTCAGATTTTTTAACGCAAGGCCCCGCCATTAAAGAATTTGAAGATGCTTTTGCAAAATATGTAGGTGCCAGTTATGCAATAGCACTATCAAATGGCACTGCAGCCCTGCATTTGTGTGCTATGGCACTTGATGTAGATACTACTACCAATGTGATTACCACCCCCATTACATTTGCTGCTTCGGCAAATTGTGTACGCTACTGCGGGGGTAACATATATTTTGCGGATATAGATAATACCACATATACCCTTGACCTGGCTAAAACCGAGGCGCTTTTAAAAAGCAAACCCAAAGGTTTTTTTAAGGGTATTATACCGGTAGATTTTGCCGGCTACGCCGTAAACCTGGAAGCATTTAGAAAATTAGCCGACGAATATGGTTGCTGGATAATTGAAGACGCCTGCCATGCCCCTGGCGGTTATTTTACTGATAGCAAGGGCCAGAAGCAGTATTGTGGCAACGGCAATTTTGCCGACATGGCTATCTTTTCTTTTCACCCGGTAAAGCATATAGCCTGTGGCGAAGGGGGCATGATAACAACCAATAACGAGGCGCTCTACAAAAAACTGCTGCTGCTAAGAACGCACGGCATAACCAAAGATGCCACCCTGCTGCAAGAAAACCACGGAGGCTGGTATTACGAAATGCAGGAGTTGGGTTACAACTACCGGTTAACCGATTTTCAGGCAGCGCTGGGCACCTCGCAGTTAAAAAGAGCTGATGCCGGCCTTGTACGCAGAAGAGAGATAGCACAAACATATTTTAATGCATTTAAAGGCAATACCAAGATTTTGGGTCAATCGGGTGTAGTAGATGGACATGCTTACCATTTGTATATAGTACGTGTAGCAGACCGGTTAGGACTTTACAACTACCTTAGACAACATAATATATTTGCCCAAGTACATTATATACCTGTACATACCATGCCGTACTATAAAGGCCTGGGGTGGAAAAAGGGCGACTTTGCTGTAGCAGAACAATACTATGATGAGTGCCTGAGCCTGCCTATGTACCCTACCCTTAGCGCAGAAGAACAGCAGTATGTAATTGAGAAGGTAGTAACTTTCTTAAGTTGAGTATACAGGCAGAAATATCAAAAATAGCCCTGGGTACCGTTCAATTTGGAATGAATTACGGTATTAGTAATACCAGCGGCATGCCCGCGCTACAGGATGTGCAGCTAATTCTTTTAACAGCCAGACAAAGCGGAATAACCACACTTGATACTGCATACGGATATGGCGAAAGTGAAAAAGTGCTTGGCCAAACCGGGATTGACGATTGGAGTGTAGTATCTAAATTTCCGAAGGATGTTAAACCAAACAGCCTGGCCCACTATGTGACCGAGAGCCTGGG